>JALOMP010000150.1 GCA_025455365.1 Chitinophagaceae bacterium
AAACCTGAAGAAGAAACTGGGATAACGGTTATACTACGGGGATAGATCACGAGGCGTATGAATGAACATTTAAGACAGCTGGGCGAACAGTTGCGTGGCGACCTGTATTTTGACCGGGCGATGCGTATACTGTATGCTACCGATGCTTCCGCCTACCGTGAACTTCCGCTGGCCGTGGCCATGCCGCGTAACGAAGACGATATCAGGATCCTGATTCGTTTTGCAAAACAGCATAAAACCTCGCTGATCCCCCGTACCGCCGGCACTTCCCTGGCCGGGCAGGTGGTGGGAAATGGGATCGTGGTGGATGTGTCGAAATATTTCACGCAGATCATCGAACTGAATGCGGAAGAGAAATGGGTACGGGTGCAGCCGGGTGTAGTACGGGACGAACTCAACCTCTTCCTGAAACCCCACGGACTCTATTTCGGGCCGTCCTGAGCGATGGGTCCGAAACCGTTTTCAAGACCCTGGATTCGGAAGATTTTCATCAAAAATGTGAACTGCCCAGCCTCGAGGGAAGCATTTACAGGAATATCCGCAGCATCCTTGGAAACTATGAGAACCAGGTAGAAATCCGGAAGGAATTCCCTAAAAAATCCGTAGAACGCCGTAATACCGGGTATGCGATCGACCTGCTCCTGGAAACAGAACCTTTCACAGCCGGACAACCAAAGTTCAATTTCTGTAGCCTCCTCGCAGGCTCCGAAGGTACCCTCGCTTTCCTCACGGACATAAAACTAAACCTGGTTCCTACACCACCCCGCGATACGGGACTGCTATGCGCCCACTTTCATTCAATTGACGAGTCCCTTCATGCCAACCTGCTGGCATTGAAATACAAGCCCACGGCCTGCGAACTGATCGACCACTATATCCTCGAATGCACCAAAGAGAACCGCGAACAAAGGCAGAATCGCTTTTTTGTACAGGGCGATCCGGGCGCCATCCTCGTCATTGAGTTCAGCGAGGATAGCATGGAAAAAGTGCGGGATAAAGCGGCGCAACTGGAAAACGACCTGCGCGCCGCGGGCCTTGGTTACCATTTCCCCTTACTCACCGGTGCCGACACCAGGAAAATATGGACCCTGCGCAAAGCGGGGCTCGGGTTGCTGAGCAACCTTCCCGGAGACGACAAGGCAGTTCCTGTTATAGAAGACACGGCTGTAGATGTTAATGACCTGCCGGCTTATATCCGGGAATTCAACGATATACTGAAGAAACACGGACTCTATTCCGTGCACTACGCGCATGCCGGCTCCGGCGAACTGCACCTGAGGCCCATCATCAACCTTAAGACGGCCGAAGGCAATCGACTTTTCCGGACCATCGCCGAAGAGATCGCCACCCTGGTAAAAAAATACCAGGGCTCGCTGAGTGGCGAGCACGGCGACGGGCGTCTTCGTGGTGAATTCATACGCCAGATGGTTGGAGAGAAAAACTATCGCCTGCTCCAGGAAGTGAAAAGGACATGGGATCCGGACAATATTTTCAACCCGCATAAGATCGTGGATACCCCGCCGATGAATGAAATGCTGCGCTACGCACCGGGCCAGCAGACACCGGCTTTCCCCACCATCTTTCGTTTCCACAAACAGGATATCCTGCAGCACGCAGAGCAGTGCAACGGAAGCGGAGACTGCCGCAAATCACATCTCTCGGGCGGAACCATGTGCCCTTCGTACATGGCTACCCGAAATGAAAAGGATACCACCCGCGCTCGGGCGAATATCCTGCGGGAATTCCTCACCCATTCGGATCAGCCCAACCGCTACAACCATAAAGAGATTTATGAAGTCATGGACCTCTGCCTCAGCTGTAAAGGCTGCAAGAGCGAATGTCCCTCCAACGTGGACATGGCCAAATTAAAAGCGGAGTTCCTGCAACATTACTATGATGCCAACGGCGTGCCCTTGCGCTCAAAATTGATCGCCAATTTTACCGCCTCGGCCAGCATGGGTGCCTCCATGCCGGGTATGTACAACTTTTTTACGCAAAACAATTTCTTCGGTTCCCTTATCAAGAAAGCATCCGGGTTTTCCGTAAAACGATCCTTGCCGGCCTTGCACAGGGAAACGCTGAGGAGCTGGTACAGCCGACAGGACCCTGGTATGTTTGCAGGGGCCGGTGGTCGTCCTTCATCCGTTGTAAAAAAAGTCTATTTATTTTGCGATGAGTTCACCAACTACAACGACACGGAGATTGGCATCAAGGCCATCAAACTGCTTTGGGCCCTGGGGTACGAAGTGATCATTCCCGAGCACGAAGAGAGCGGGCGCACCTGGCTTTCCAAGGGATTGGTACGAAAGGCACAACAGATCGCGCAAAAAAATATTGACGGGCTCAGCCCGCTTATCTCTGCAGAATCGCCCTTGCTGGGCATCGAGCCATCGGCCATCCTTTGCTTCCGGGATGAGTACCCGGACCTGGCCGCTGATCATCAGCTGGACGCGGCTGCAACACTGGCTGGCAACAGTCTCATGGTAGATGAATTCCTCGCCCGGGAAGCCGAGGCGGGACGTATTGACAAATCCCTGTTTACGAAAGCATCCCGGAAGGTTTTACTGCACGGTCATTGCCAGCAAAAAGCGGTGGCATCGGTAACCCCAACGGTAAAACTGCTTTCACTGCCAGAAAACTATTCGGTGGAGATCATACCCTCGGGTTGTTGCGGTATGGCTGGATCCTTTGGCTATGAAAAAGAACACTATGAAATCTCCATGCAGATAGGGGAATTGGTACTCTTCCCCGCGGTACGGAAGGCTTCGCCAGACACCATCATCGCCGCACCCGGCACCAGCTGCCGGCACCAGGTAAAAGATGGCACTGGCAGGAAAGCACTGCACCCGGTGGAAGTGTTGTTTGATGCGTTACAATGAAAAGGCTGCCTGCCAATGGGTCTCGTAATCCTCCTTGCACATGGGTACAAGCCGGGCAAAAAAAAGATCCACGGAACAGGTCCCATGGATCTCTTTCAACAGTGTCCAAAGATTAAAAATCAAGGACTGAAAACTAAAGAATATCGACTACTAAACGTGGACTGTATTGGATTCGAACCAATGACCCCTACTCTGTCAAAGTAATGCTCTAAACCAACTGAGCTAACAGTCCGGGGGACAAATGTACGGCATTGTCCGAAAACCCTGCATCCGGGTACCGGGAAAAATTCCCGGTCCGGAATTCGCTGCAGTTCTAGTTACGCTGAACGCCACAATAAGATATCGATCGAATGAAAATTGGCCTGTTTTTTTTAAATTTGCCATAAGATAACGTTGGCGTAAGGGACTTTGTGACACTTTTTAAAACCCATTGTTATTCTTGACGTACATGAAGAATATAAAAATCAGCAATAAAGGCCAGGCAAGGATTTTCAAAAACCCCTACCTCGAAATTCTGACGAAATCACATCCTTTGGTTATATGGGGAATGTATATCCCGCTGCTAAGCTACCTGGTATACCAGGGTGTGAGGACAACCGGCTATTCCACGCTAAACACGGTTTTGCTGTTCCTGGGCGGCGTTTGCTTCTGGACTTTTTTCGAATACATCGCGCACCGCTATGTGTTTCATCTGGTCAGCCGGAATAAAACCCTGGAAAGGTTCACTTATATACTCCACGGCAACCACCATGAATTTCCCCGGGACCGCCAGCGCCTGTTCATGCCAGCCATTCCCAGCCTCATCATATCGTCCTTCCTGCTGGGGCTGATGTACCTGGTTGCCGGTAATTATTCCCTGATATTTTTCCCTGGTTTTATCTTTGGCTATCTGCTATATGCCAGCATGCACTACGCCATCCATGCCTGGAAACCTCCGTTCGCATGGCTTAAACCTCTATGGCGCAATCACCATCTTCATCATTATACAAATGAAGAAAAAGGCTTCGGTGTCAGTTCCATGTTTTGGGACAAGGTGTTTGGAACAACGTTCGATCTGAAAAAATACAAGGTAGACAAGCAGAAAAGCAGGGAATTGATGTTTACCTCCCATGCATCTGAAACCCAGCCTGAAAAACTTCCCGGGTAATCACGCGATGCTGGCCGAACCGGGCCTACTTTCCATGTCGCCTGGCCAGTTCCTTTCGGATCAATCCCAGTTCCCTGCCTGTTTGTCCGGCCACCGACGTATTTTCCTGGGCGCGACGCATGAGGTAGGGAATGACGTCTTTAATGGGCCCGAATGGGAGATATTTGCTTACGGAGCATCCGGCCTTTGCCAGGTTGAAGGTGATATTGTCGCTCATGCCGTACAGCTGTGAAAAATGCACATGGGGGTGGTGGTGTGAATATCCCCTGGCATCCAGCAGTTCCGTTGTCAGCAGGTTGCTGTATTCATTGTGCGTTGCGACGATGAAAGCTACTTTTTCAATATGCTCAACGCATACGCGCAGGGCTTCGTTGTAGTCGCGATCCGTCGATTCCTTGTCCGGTTGGATGGGAGATGGATATCCTTTTTCGGCTGCCCGTTCCCGTTCTTTCTCCATGTAGGCGCCACGCACGAGTTTCATGCCCAGAATAAAGTTCCGCTTTTCCGCCGCTTCTACGGAATCCTTTACAAAAGCGAGACGATCATGGCGGTACAGTTGCGCCGTATTGTATACCACGGCCCGTTCTTTGTTGAACTGATCCATCATCAGCATGGTGAGCATATCAACCGGGTCCTGTATCCAGGTTTCCTCCGCATCCACCAGGACCCCGATCCCCTTTGCTGCCGCCACAGCGCATATCCGGTGCATTCGGTCATGGACCCGTTTCCATTCCGCATTCTCCTCCGTTGAAAGACTGCTGAGTGCCTTCTCATAACGCCTGAGCAGGGTCCCGGAACCTGTTTCCGCAGAAAGGTCAAGCTTTTCCAGCAGGCCCAGGCGCGAGATACCCGTCACCTTGATACTCATGAAAGGGATATTCGGCTGGGTGGCCGCATAGTGTATGACCCGGATAAACTCATCACAGGCATGGTCGAAGGCTGCCTCACTGCTCTCCCCTCCTTCAACGCCATAATCGAGAATAACATCTACGCCAAAACCCCCGAGCTTTTTTGCCACGGAAGCCGTTTGCTCCAGGGTCTCCCCGCCAACAAACTGTTCGAAAATAGTGTTGCGTATGATCCCGTTGATCGGCAACTGGTTCCGGATCGCCCAGGTAGTCATCTTGATGCCCACACTCACCAGGGAAGGATGGCTCATGGACGAAAAAAGAAAGTGGGCTTTTCGAAGCGACTTATCCGATTTATAAGCGAAGGCATTTTCCGTATTGTCGAAGGAAATGGCGGATTGAGTGGGTTCCATGTATGGCGATCGTTGGTCGCTGCAAATATATGCAGTTCACAGTTCATAGTTCATGGTTCACCGCTCAGTATCCCAGGAAGTAAAATGACTAAAACGCAACATTTTCAACAAATTGATTCCCAAACATTGCTGATATAACGCGCATCACAAACTGTTAACCATGAACTATGAACTATGAACAATGAACTATGAGCTGTGAACTGCAATTCATATCGCCTGGTGATTAAACGGTTGCAGCACCATTTCACTGACCACACCGCTTTCCGGCTGCTGGCAGAGAAACCAGATGGCGCGGGCTGCCTCTTCCGGCCGGATCATTTTATCTTTTTGCACCCGCAGGTCGATCTCGTCCCAGAAAGGACTGTCCACGCCGCCCAGGAAAATATTGGTGATACGCACATTGGTCCTTTTGAGCTCCTCGCGAATACTTTGCATCATACCCACCAATCCGTATTTACTGGCGCTGTACGCGGCCGCACCTGCCATGGGTACTTTCCCCAAAACACCCGGGATATTGATGATCAGACCCTTACCGTTCGCTTTCATCGGGGGCAGGAAAGATTTAACCAGCAGGAATCCGGCCAGCAGGTTGGCCTGCAGGGTCATCATAAATTCCGCACTGCTCAGCTGGTCAATAGGCTTGATGATGCCCAGTCCGGCGGCATTGACCAGCACGTCCAGGGATCCCGCATCCGCTTCGATAGCCGATGCCATGTCCTGTACGGCAGGCTCATCGGTCAGGTCCAGTACAAATACCCTGTGCCGGGGGACCGACAGGGAATCTGCCAGTGCATGCAGTTTCCCGGCATTTCGGCCGGTCAGGTAAAGTTGCACGCCACCAGATTGTAGCAACTTTGCCGTATTGGATCCGATTCCGCCAGTAGCGCCCGCAACCAGCACTTTTTTATGGGTGAGTTTTTCCATGTTCGCCGTTTCATGAATAAACATTCACCTCAACGGTTTGTTTGAAAGGGGCGATGGAATGCACCCTGGTATTTCCACATCAACTCTTCCGCAGCCACCCCGCCGTGAAACCCGGCCGGGATGTGGTGTTGGTGGAAGAATGGCTTTTCTTCCGGCAGTACCGCTTCCACCAGCAAAAAATCATCCTGCACCGTGCATCCATGCAGGCATTCCGGGACCGGCTGGAAAATGCAGGCTTCCGCGTTTGGTATGTCAACAGCCATGAAAAAGAAAACGACGTCCGGTTCCTGGTACCGGAATTACAGAAAAGAGGCTACCGGGAAATCCATATGGCAGATCCGGTTGACCACTGGCTCCTGGAAAGGACCCGCAAAAGCGCCGGAGCATCAGGCCTTACATTGACCACCTATCCCAGTCCCGGCTTTCTGAATACCGGGGCGGAATTACAGGCATATATCCAGGGCAAGAAAACCTATTTCCAGACTGATTTCTATATCGACCAAAGAAAAAAACGCAAAATACTTCTGGACGGACAAAGCAGACCCAGGGGCGGACAATGGACTTATGATATGGATAACCGGAAAAGATTTCCGAAGCAGGCCGTCGCACCAGCAATCGTCTTTCCGAAATCGGACAGGTATCTCCTTGAAGCCCGGCAGTATGCCAGGACCCATTTCGAACACCACTATGGCTGCATCGAACCGCCCTTCGCGGATACATACCCGTGGGCATGGAACCACGAAGATGCCAGGGTAATGCTGGAACAGTTCGTGAGCGAACGATTGGCTAGCTTCGGCGATTACGAAGATGCCATGGTGGAGAAGGAGCATTTTCTCTTTCACTCCGTGCTTACGCCCATGCTCAATATCGGCCTGCTGGAACCGGCAGACCTTGTGCATGCGGCCCTCGAACAGGATGAAAAACATCGCCTGCCCCTGAATGCCCTGGAAGGCTTCATACGACAAGTAACGGGCTGGCGTGAGTTCATTCGCATGGTTTATGAACAGCAGGGGAGCTTCCAGCGTACGCGAAACTACTGGGGCTTCAACCGGAGAATTCCAATGGCATTTTGGGAAGGCAACACAGGCATCGGGCCTGTTGATGCCGTCATCCGAAAAGTGCTTAAGACC
>JALOMP010000151.1 GCA_025455365.1 Chitinophagaceae bacterium
AATACCTGTTGTATCCACGCTGTTCAACTGGTCAACGAATCCGATCATCCTGGACAGGTCTTCCCTGATCTCCGCCTTTTCAGCGGGGCTGAAGGAAAGCCGCGCAAGATTGGCCAGTTTGTCTACCAGGGCATCGGTTACTTCCATACGTACACGTATCTGGCAAAAATAGCGGAAGATTCGGTTCCGTCTTCTTTTTTTGATGAGTGGAAACCGGGTATTCCCTGGGGTGAAACGGCGTTTTTTCCGGGCTGAAAGCCCCTTTTTGCTGGCCGCCGGATGGGCCATTCCCTTATCTTTGCCGTCCCATGAAAGGATCTGCATCCATTGTAATGAGTGGTATCCGGCCCACCGGGTTTCTGCACCTGGGCAATTATTTCGGGGCCCTCCGCAACTATGTAAAAATGCAGGAATCATATACCTGCTTTTTCATGGTTGCCGACCTCCATTCCCTGACCACCCACCCGGATACAAAGGAATTGAAAGCGCATGTGCACCGGGTCCTGGCAGAGAATATCGCCTCCGGCCTGGACCCTGACAAAGCGGCCTTATACTGCCAAAGCCATGTGCCGGAAACCACCGAACTCTACCTGTACCTGAATATGCTGGCATATAAAGGAGAGCTGGAAAAGACAACCACGTTTAAGGAAAAGGCAAGGCTTCAGCCCGATAACATGAATGCCGGCCTGCTTACCTACCCGGTACTGCAAACGGCAGATATCATCATTCATCGTGCTTCCCTGGTGCCCGTAGGCAAGGACCAGGAGCAACACCTTGAGATGGCCCGGAATTTTGTGAACCGTTTCAACCACCGCTACGGAGAAGTATTCCCGGAGCCGATGGCTTTCAATTTCGGCGAAGAGCTGGTGAAGGTTCCCAGCCTCGATGGCACGGGGAAAATGAGCAAGAGCGAAAACCAGCATGCAACCCTTTATCTCGCTGATTCAGATGAGATGATTCGCAAAAAAATCATGAAAGCCCAGACGGACAGCGGGCCAACCGAACCCGGCACACCCAAACCAGCGTATATTGAAAACCTCTTCCTCCTGATGAAACTGGTTTCCGGCGCGGATGTCCTGGAGTCCTTTGAACAGGCCTACCAGGAATGCAGGATACGGTATGGCGATATGAAAAAGCAACTGGCTGAGGATATGATCGCGTTCATCGGGCCGATCCGGGAGAAGGCGGAAGCCATTCGGAATGACCATTCGTACCTGCGGCAGGTAATGGAAAAGGGTGCGGAAAAAGCAAGAGCCAGTTCCGGAGCCACCATGAAACTCGTCCGGGAACATATGGGACTCAATTATTACTAAAAAAGTCTCCGGCCCCGCCCCGAAACCCGAAATGAATACGTATTTTAATCGACCTGCCCTGCAGGAAAACACAGGTAAACCGACATGTCTAAAATCAAGAAACCCAAGCATATTGCCGTTGCAGGCAATATCGGTGCCGGCAAGACTACGCTCACGGAATTGCTCAGCAAGCACTACCGTTGGATTCCACATTTTGAGGATGTGGACCAGAATCCATACCTCTTCGATTTTTATGAGGACATGCCCCGTTGGAGCTTCAACCTCCAGATCTTTTTCCTGAACAGCAGGCTGACACAACTGCTCGAAATCAAACGCGGTACGGAAACCGTCATCCAGGACAGGACCATCTACGAGGATGCCCATATTTTCGCGCCAAACCTCCATGAAATGGGGTTGATGAGCAAGCGCGATTTCGATAATTATTTCGACTTTTTCCAGTCGCTTCGCCAGTTGATCGAACCCCCGGACCTCCTGATCTACCTGCAGGCATCCGTTCCCACCCTGGTTGGACAAATCCAGAAGCGCGGCCGTGAGTACGAGGAGAATATCCGGCTGGATTACCTCAAACGGCTGAACGACTATTACAACAAGTGGATCGAAGGATACAAGGAAGGACCACTGCTGGTCATTAATGTAGACCAGAACAAGTTTGCCGAACAGGAAGAAGACCTGGGAGAGATCATTTCAAAAATTGATTCGCAGCTGTACGGACTTTTTTAAAGTGAAAAGTAACATGTGAAAAGTGAAAAGTGAGGGAGGCAGACTGCCATTCACTTCTTACTTCGTACTTCTCACTTCGTACTTCTCACTTCACAAAAAGGTCCCGCCAGGAATGGCAGGACCGTAAAGCAAACAATCGATTAAGACCGCTCAGATAATCGGAGCTGCAGCTTTTATTTCTTCCGAAACGCCGGCTGCATATTTTTCAAAGTTCCTGATGAACAGTTCTGCGAGTTCCGTGGCTTTTTTCATGTAGACATCCCTGTCAGACCAGGTATGTACAGGGTTGAGTATGGTACTGGGCACCCCGGGGCAATCCCTCGGGATTTCAAGGTTGAATATCGGGAATATTTCGAAATCGGCATGGTCTAATTTTCCTTCCAGTACCGCCGTGATCAGTGACCTTGTATAGGCCAGTTTGATGCGCTGCCCCGTACCATAAGGACCGCCGGTCCAGCCGGTATTCACCAGCCACACTTTTGCATTGCTTTCCCGAAGCCTGTTCCCCAGCATGTCTGCATACCGCCCGGGGTGAAGGGGCAGAAAGGGTGCACCAAAACAGGCGCTGAAGGTTGATTTAGGTTCCGTTACACCCGCTTCGGTTCCAGCAACACGGGCCGTATAGCCGCTGATGAACTGGTACATGGCTTGCGGGGTACTCAACCGGGCGATGGGAGGCAATATGCCATAGGCATCGCAGGTGAGGAAGAAAATATGTTCCGGGTGTTCGCCCGTAGCCGGATCGGCTGCATTGCTGATAAAATGCAGGGGATAGGAAACACGCGTATTTTCCGTGATGCTGCTGTCTTCGAAATCAATCTGGTTTGTTCCGGGAAAAAAGCCGGTATTTTCCACCAACGCACCGGGCCTGATAGCCCGGAAAATTTCGGGTTCTTTTTCCTCCGTCAGCGAAATACACTTGGCATAACAGCCGCCTTCAAAATTGAATACACCCTGGTCCGTCCATCCATGTTCATCATCGCCGATCAGGATCCTTTCGGGATCGGCGCTCAGTGTTGTTTTCCCGGTACCGCTCAATCCGAAGAACAGGGCGGTAGTTCCGTCTTCCGCTTTATTGGCAGAGCAGTGCATGCTTAAAACGTCATGATGTTGCGGCAGGATATAGTTCAGAATGGTGAACATGCCTTTCTTGATTTCACCGGTGTAACCCGTACCGGCGATCAGGACAACCCGGTCCCTGAAACTGATCATTGCCGCATTGTGCTGGCGAGTGCCGCTTTCCCGCGGATCAAGCCGCAGGTTGGAGGCAACGAACACCTGCCACTGGGGACAGAATTCTTCCAGCTCGTCCTCCTGCGGGCGAAGGAACATATTATATACGAAAAGGCTGTCCGTGGGTTTCTCGGAAATTACGCGCACATTCATGCGGTACGCCGGGTCCGCACAGGTGTAGGCATCCCTTACCCAGATATCACTGGTGGAAGCGAGATAGTCCAGCACCCGCCGGTACGTCTTGTCGAAATAGGACTGTTCAATCGGCTGGTTAAAATCGTTCCAGTGAATATGACCCGCCGTTGTTTCATCGCGGACGATATACTTGTCCTTCGGGGAGCGACCGGTAAACTCGCCCGTCCGGATAACGAGTGCTCCCTGGTCGTTCAAAATGCCTTCGCCCCTGGACAGGGCAGCTTGCACCAGTTCGTCCGTGGAACACTGGTAGTGGACATGATCGGCGGATCGCCTGCCAAGGGTGAGTAAAATCTCGCGGGGCAGGAATAGGGTGTTGGGGTTGGCCATAAGGGTAATCGTTGGGTGGAGGACGAAAATAGAAATTAAATAAAAATTAATAAAACGCAGGATATCTACATATATTTTAAACGATTCGTGCTTTATCGATTAATTTAGTGACAATTTCTAAAAAAGCAAACAAGTGTTAGTTTATCCCGAACAAACCGGGCCGGGGATTGAAGAACTTCAAAATTTTTTAAATACGGATGTCGAAACAATGATTTCCGGTGATTTGCCTTTGAACCGGCAAGGGTGAACTCCTTTCCTTATTTTTAGACCTTTCAAATCAACACATATGAAACCCGCATCGGTTAACCCCCGGATCTTCCTTGAGAACAGGCAGCGATTCGCCAGGCGCATGAAAAAGAATTCCATTGCCATATTCAACAGCAACGACGAACTGCCGGTCAATGGAGACGCGCTGTATCCTTTCCGACAGAATACGGACCTGTATTGGCTTACGGGGATATTGCAGGAAGACAGCATGCTGGTGTTGTTCCCGGACAACCCGGACAAAAAATACCGGGAAGTGCTGGTCCTCGTGCGCCCCAACGAGCTCAAGGAGAAATGGGATGGCAAGCGCCTGCGCAAGGAGGAGGCCACGGCCCTTTCCGGCATCCAGACCATCGTTTGGCTGGACAGCCTGGAGGGACTCCTGCAGCCATGGATTCACCTCGCGGAAACGATTTACCTGAATACAAATGAAAACGACCGGAAAGCGAACCTGGTTCCTGTGCGGGACTACCGGTATGCCGAAGAAATGCGCAGGCGGTACCCGCTGCATGCGTATGAACGCTCGGCCCGGATCATGAAGGACTTACGTGCCATCAAGAGCAAGTGGGAAGTGGAGGTGCTGCAGCAGGCGATCGATATCACGGAAAAAACCTTTCGCAGGCTGCTCGGATTTATCCGGCCCGGTGTCTGGGAACATGAGATAGAGGCGGAGATTTATCATGAATTCATGCGCAACCGTTCGGCGGGACCTGCCTATGGTTCCATCATTGCCAGTGGCGACCGTGCCAGGATCCTGCATTATGTTTCCAACAACCAGCAATGCCTGGATGGAGAGATGGTGCTGATGGATTTCGGGGCTGAATACGGGTGTTATTGTGCAGACCTCACCCGGACTGTGCCGGTTAACGGCAAATTTTCCAAGCGACAAAAGGAAGTGTACAATGCCTGTCTCGCCATACACAACCATGCCAAAGGACTGCTGGAGCCAGGGATCAGTATCGTGGACTATACGGAAAAAGTGGGCGATGAGGCTACCAGGCAGTTTCTGAAAATCGGGTTGCTGAAAAAAGAAGATGTCAAAAATGAAGATCCGGAAAACAGGGCGTATCGCAAATACCTCTACCATGGTATCTCGCACCACCTGGGTATCGACGTACACGACCTGGGGACCCGTACCGAGCCGATTCAGCCCGGCATGGTCTTCACTGTAGAACCGGGAATTTATATCGAAGAAGAAAAGATGGGCGTACGGATTGAGAACAACCTGTGGATTACGAAAAACGGGCATGTAGACCTGATGAAGCGTATTCCCATTAAAGCCGATGAGATAGAGGCGTTGATGGCGCGGTCCACGGCCAAAGCCTAAGGCATTGTACTTCGCACCGGGCATTGTTTTTCAGACTATCGGCCTGAAGCCTTTCCCTATCTTTGCACCGTTTCACCCAGTAACCTGCACATGAAGCAAATCCCTAACATATTTACCCTGCTGAATCTTTTCTTCGGCTGCATGGCCATCGTCTTCATTCTTCAAACAGGAGAAACGCTGCTAAACTATAATGGCCAGGAATGGAAAATATACCTTCCGGAAAAAATCTGGTGGGGTGCCGTTTGCATTGGCATCGCCGCGGTGGTTGATTTCCTGGATGGCTTCGTCGCGCGCCTGTTCGGAGCCAGTTCCGAGATGGGCAAGCAGCTGGATTCGCTGGCGGATGTGGTGAGTTTTGGCGTTGCCCCCGGCATGATCCTGTACCAGCTCCTTCGGATCTCGTACGCATATGACCCTGATGGGATCGAGATACCCATGGGATACCTCGTTCCGGCCTTCATCCTTCCCATGGCGGCTGCGTGGCGTCTTGCACGTTTCAACCTCGATCCGGGCCAGGCATACGGCTTCAAGGGAATGCCCACACCTGCCGTTGGACTGCTGGTAGCTTCCTTTCCGCTGATCCTGCTGTATAACCGTTTCGATATTCAATCCATCTTGCTGAACAAATGGGTTTTGTACGGTCTCATTCTCCTGCTGAGCTGGCTGATGGTTTCGAACCTTCCCCTGCTGAGCCTTAAGTTTTCAGACTATAGTTTCCGGAAAAATTTACCGAAATGGGTGCTGCTGGCCATCGCCCTTGCTTGCGGCGTATTCCTGCAGTGGATGGCAGTTCCGGTTGTATTCATCGCCTATATTCTGTTATCTTTGATCTTTAAAAACCAACCTGCATGAATTACTCGGTGGAAATAAAAGTAATGCCGCATAAGGAACTCCTGGATCCCCAGGGCAAAGCCGTACTCGGCGGACTGAGCAACCTGGGCATGCAATCCGTTGCCGACGTGCGCATCGGGAAACATATCCATCTGCAGGTGGAGGCTGCCAGCGCAGACGAAGCAAGGAATATCGCGGAAGAAGCCAGTAAAAAACTGCTCTCGAACCCTGTCATGGAATATTTCGAGATTGAAGTTTCCCAGCCCCTCAAATAATTTCGGTTAACCATTTCCGGTATATTGATGGCCTGTCGCGGGCGATTGCCGGGTAGCCGGTTTCATGATATGCTGTACATCGTCCCCACTCCCATCGGAAACCTGTCTGACATGACCTACCGTGGCGTGGAGATGTTGCAGGCGGCCGATCTCATCCTTGCAGAAGATACCCGCACGTCTTCCGTTTTGCTCCGGCATTACGGTATCCAGAAGCCGGTTTCCCCGTTTCACCAGCACAACGAGCACAAAGTCACGGCCCATCTCGTTTCACAGATGGCCGAAGGGAAGCGGATCGCCCTGGTGACGGATGCGGGTACACCGGGTATTTCTGATCCGGCTTACCTGCTCGTGAGGGCCAGTATTGATCAGGGCATACGGGTGGAATGCCTGCCCGGCGCCACTGCATTCGTTCCGGCACTGGTGGCCAGCGGACTTCCGGCCCAGCGGTTTTGCTTTGAGGGGTTCCTGCCGCTCAAGAAAGGAAGGCATACGGGGAACCTCCGTAAGGGTATTTACCCCGGCTTCCCTGGCTGGGGCCTCCG
>JALOMP010000152.1 GCA_025455365.1 Chitinophagaceae bacterium
GACCAATAAACTGCGTGAAGAACTGAAACAGGCCAGGCTTCAGTTGGTGGACCTTCCATTGGTGGAGGTGGACGATAAGATTACCCAGGAGGGGGCGGACAAATACTTCAATGATCCCAAGGTCAATAAGAAGTATAAGTTGAAAGTGAATTAAAGGCCAGTCTGCAACATGCCGCAGAATCCCGCTTAAGGTGCCAGGCGCGTACCACCCGTGATCATTGTGCGCACCCTTCCTTGCGGCGGGTATCGATGAGGAAATGAATTTTCCACTGCCCGTTGAAATTAACCAGCTGGAACATGTTTACGCCGCAATGACTGAACTTACCGTTGTAGTAAAACTGGTAAGGTGTCCAGGCGATGGCCATCGCCCCGTCTATCTTTACGGTTTCAAACGCAATGCGTTCATCCGCCACCCCTTTTTGTTGCTTGCCAACGAAATCAGCGAATTCACTGACCTTTTCGTTCCTTATAACAATCCGGCCATCTTTTCCGCGGCCAATGGTCTGCAGGATAGCGCTGTCATCAAAACAGTTCCTGATTTTTTCCGCATCCGCATTTTTCATGCCCTCAAAAAGGGCATTTACTACAGCCTTTACGGAGTCTTCTGTTCGCTGCGCCTGCACACTCATACCGGCGGCCAGAAGTAATAAAGAATATATCAGCTTTCTCATGTCATGGAATTTTCCTTCAACCTTCAACCGTCAACTGTCAACCGTCAACTTATCTTATATACCCCAGTATCTTCAGCATGCTCTGGGCACTTTGTTCCTTTGCATACACCCAATCCACCAACTTACCGTTTTTGTCGTACTCCACGATCACGTGTTTGGGCGACGGGATCATGCAATGTTTGATGCCTCCGTATCCGCTGATCTGGTCCTGGTAGGCGCCGGTATGAAAGAAGCCCACATACAGGGTGTCCTTCGGATTAATGCTGTTTAGTTTGGGCAGAAAAACTTCATTGATGTGCTCTTCTGAATCGTAATAGTCATGGGAATCACAGGTAATGCCGCCAAGCACCACGCGCTGGTATTCATTGGCCCATTTATTCACGGGCAGCATGAGGAATTTTTCCCCGATGCCCCATGTATCCGGAAGCGTGGTGATGAAGGAAGAGTCGATCATGTACCAGATTTCGCGGTCGTTTTGTACTTTCTGGCCGATCACGCTGTAGATGTGCGCCATGCTCTCCCCCACCGTAAAACTTCCGAACTCCGTGAAGATATTGGGCATCGGTACTTTGGCTTGTTTGCAGGTCTTCTTGATGTTGCCAACGATTTCGTTGATCATGAACTGGTAATCGTAGTCGAAGCCGAGTGAGTGTTTAATGGGGAATCCGCCGCCGATATTGATGGAGTCCAGTTCCGGGCAGATCTTTTTCAACTGGCAATACAGGTTGATCACTTTCTGCAACTCAGACCAGTAGTAGATATCATCCTTGATGCCCTTGTTCAGGAAAATATGCAGCATCTTGAGTTGGAACTTATCTTCATATCCCTCGATATGGTCAACATAAAATTCCAGGATGTCTTTCGCGCGCATCCCCAGTCGCGAGGTATAAAAAGGGAACGTGGGTTCTTCTTCCGCGGCTACACGGATTCCCAGCTTAAACGGTACTTTAACGGACCGCTTGTACATCTCTATTTCCTCCTTGTTGTCCAGCACGGGGATCACGTTCTTAAACCCGTTGTTTAGCAGTTTGGCGATACGGCTGGTGTATGATTTCTGCTTGTAGCCGTTGCAGATGATGTAAATGTCTTTATTGATTTTTCGTTTTTCGTACAACTTATTGATGATCTCGATGTCGTACGCGTACGATGTCTCCAGGTGTATATCATGTTTCAGGGCCTCTTCCACCACAAATGAGAAATGGGAACTCTTGGTACAATAGCAATAGTGGTATTTGCCCTCGTATTTGTGTTTTTTGAAGGCATTGGCAAACATCTGTTTTGCTTTGTTTATCTGCATACCAATTTTGGGCAGGTATGTAAGTTTCAGCGGTGTGCCGTATTTTTCCACGTAGTGCATCAGGTCCAGTCCATTGTAGTAAAGGTTTCCATCCTTTGTATCAAAACCTTCCTGCGGGAAATAGAAAGTTTGCTTGACCAGGTTTGTATACGTGTTGCTGCTCATGGAAGTGTAGCTTGGGCTGGGTTTAATGGCTTTTTTAATTGCAGGGTACAAATGTAATTTTTTCGCCTAATCGGGGGCGTAAAAAAACCGTCCCCACAAAGATGGTGGAGACGGTCATGTATTTGTCTGGTGACATTTATTTTACGGACTGAACGAGGTTCCTGAAAGAAGCCGGTTCATTCATGGCGAGGTCTGCCAGCACCTTGCGGTCGAGGCTGATTCCCTTCACCTTGAGTTTGTTGATGAATTCGGAATAAGTCAGCCCTTCTTCCCTTACGGCAGCATTGATACGAACGATCCACAGGCTGCGGTAATCGCGCTTCTTCAGCTTGCGACCTACATACGAGTACGTCTGACCTTTTTCAACAACGTTTTTGGCAACTGTATAAACGTTTTTACGTTTTCCGTAGAAGCCTTTAGCTTTTTTAAGAATCCTTTTCCTGCGCGCTTTGGAAGCGACAGAATTCACTGAACGTGGCATATTCGAATGTTTTTAAAGTTGATGGAATAATTACCTGTTAACGCAGGCGAAGCATGCGTTTTACGAAATCAAGGTTTGCGGGATGCACTTCGCCCGAAATACGGAGTGCGCGTTTACGCTTGTTCGACTTTTTTGTCAACAGGTGGCCACGGGTCGGTTTCCTGTAGGAGATTTTACCGCTACCGGTAATTTTGAAAGTTTTCTTGGCCCTGGAATGGGTTTTAACCTTCGGCATGATTGTACATTTTCTGTTTACCCTGCTGGTGTCCCCGAACAGACGGGGCGCTTATGGGACCGTTTGGGCTAATTTCCCCACAGCAATGCTGTATGGGAGCGCAAAATTAGGGGTTTTTTCCGGAATTCCACGTGTTGTTGGCAGGATTCCAGTCCGGAAAGGCCTTATCCGGGTCAATGACCACCCCGCTGAGTTCCTCCGTGCTGTTGACCCTGAACTTGCAGCTCGTATTATTCTGCCAGACTTCCACCGGGAGCAGTTTCCGGGCTTTTACGCCGCTTTTGGTTGCGTATTCCACAACCACGGGCATGGCCATCCGTTCGAGGTTGTCGATGGTAATAATGGCTCCTTTGGACGGATCCCCGTTTACATATTCCACTTTTGAAACGGCCTGGTCCAGGCGCCAGTTTTCCAGGAACATCCCTTTCCAGAACCATCCAAGGTCTTCGCCCAGGGAATTTTCCATGCTCCGGAAGAAATCCCAGGGTGTGGGATGCTTGTAAGCCCAGTCCGACACGTATTTGCGGAAGGCCGGATCGAACCGTTCCGGGCCCACGATATGCTTGCGTAACAGCCCCAGCGCATAACCCGGCTTAAAATAAAGGGCCAGCCCGATATTGAATTCCTTCATGCCATCCGGCGTATTCATGACGCTCTCCGTCTGGTCGCTGAACATGAATTTTGCAATCTGGTGACCATCGGGCACGCCCCCGTCAAATTCGCCATTGTTGAAATCCTCAGATGCGATACCATTGATGAACGTATTAAATCCTTCGTCCATCCAGCCATATTTCCGTTCGTTACTGCCCACAATCATCGGGAACCAGGTATGTCCCAGTTCGTGATCGGTAACCCCCCAGAGGGACTCGCCCTTGGCATTTGAGCCGCAAAAAACGATACCCGGGTATTCCATACCCCCGATATTGCTGGCAACATTCACGGCGGCGGGATATGGATATTCGAGCCAGCGTTTTGAGTAATTCTCGATGGAGGCTTTTGCGTATTCGGTACTCCGGCCCCAGGCTTCCCTGCCGGCAGAACCAGCCGGGTAGACTGACTGCGCCATGGCCTTTTTACCGCTGGGCAGGTTGATACGGGCTGCATCCCAGATGAATGATTTGGATGATGCCCACGCGAAATCACGGGCGTTGCTGATCTTGTATTTCCAGGTCAGGGTTGGTTTATTCGGACGAGAGGCCGGATCCTCGAGTTCATTTTGAGCCCGGATCGCCACCGTTGCATCGCTCTGCTGGGCGGCTTTGTATCGTTTCAACTGCTCGGCCGTCAATACTTCGGAGGGATTGAGCAACTCACCGGAAGCAACCACAATATGGCTGGACGGAGCGGTGATGCTTACCTCAAAGTCCCCATATTCCAGGTAGAATTCGCTGGCGCCCAGGTAAGGTTGCGTATTCCATCCCTGCACATCGTCAAAGACGCATATGCGGGGATACCATTGGGCGATGGCATAGATATTGCCACCCGGCGTCTTCAGCACGCCAGTCCTGTCCGCGCCATAATCCGGGACTATGTACTCAAAATCCATTTTCACCTTCACCACCTCTCCCCTGGGTTGCAGGGCCTTTTCCAGTTTGACCTGCATCCGGGTATCCGTTACCAGCGGCGCTACAGCATACTCCGTGGCTTTCCCTCCCTGTGTCTGGATGACTTTGAGGTTACTGATCTTAAATCCGCCCTCAAAGGGATTCTTTGCATCGCCATAGCGGCTGCGCCCGGTTGGGGGAAGCTTGGCAAAACCCCTCGAATCCGGGTTGAAAAGGTTCTGGTCAAGCTGGAACCACAAAAAAGGCAGGCTGTGGGGACTCTTGTTTGTATAGGTGATCGTTACCGAACCCTTAACCTGGTTCTTCGTGTCGTCAAGACTCGCGCTGATCTGGTAGTCTGCCCGGTTTTGCCAGTAAGCCGGACCCGGTTCCCCGTTTCCGGAGCGGTATTCGTTACCAGACTGGGAGTAGAAAATGGGCGAAAACAAGGCATGCGGATCGTACTTGGATTGTCCCACTGAGGAAGGACCTACGGCGAGTCCAATGCAAAAAAAAGCCACCAGGCTTGCGAATCGTTGAAATCTGCGCATGGAAATAACAGGTTTAAGGTGCAAAATATATCACAGCAACGATTCCAGTATCTTTTTTCCTTCGGCTTTGTAAGAAGGGTCGTCTGCTGTTTTGGGCGGCAGTTTCTGCATTTTGTTCAGAACATCAATCGCCTTGTCGCTTTGCCCATTTTCTTTGTAGGCTTTGGCAAGCTCCAGGTAATTGAGTACAAACGAGGGGTCCAGGGACCTGGCTTTTTCAAAATTCAGTACCGCCTGTGGCAATGAGGCCGGGGGGAGACCACCATAGATCACTTTAAGCGCCGCTTTTTCCACAAAATTCAGGGTGGTGACCTCCAGGTGCCATTTCCCCAACACATGCAGGGCCTTTGTATGGTTGGGGTTTACCGCAAGGGCCGCATCGCAGTATTTCTTGATCTCCCGTACATTTTCCACTTTTTCCTTGCCGCTGTTGATTAATGCCATGCGCCCCATCGCCACAGACATGGAATAGTTAGCGTCCGGGTCATTGGGCGATTGTTTCAGGGCATTGCCGGCATAGGTCTTTGCCGCATTGAAGTACTCTATCTTCTTCTTCTTGTCTTTCAACCGGTTACCCAGGATACAATATATGTCAGACGTCCTGCAAAGGGCTTTTACGTCATTCGGCGCAATCTTGAGTGCCTCCAGGTATTTTAGCAGGGCTTCTTGATCTTTCATCGCCTTTTCCAGTTCGACGCCCTGTTTTACCAGGTAGTCCACATCCTGGCAGCGTGCGGAAACCGACAAAGACCCAACGAAAACTAGCAGGGATAATAACCTGATCATATGAGACTATATTTTTTTTGATAGTGTACGCCCACCCTTCCCTGGAATCCAGGGATCGGCGCCTGTAATTTCTCTATCCCAAGGTCAATTTCAACAACCCCTGGATAGCTTTGTTTGATCTCCGAAGCAGTTTCCATGGCCACCGTCTCCAGCAAAGGACGCGTCCGGCCCATCTGTTGCTTCAAAATCCTGAGCAGATCAACATAGCTAATGGTTTGCTCTAAATCAATGATATTCTGATCCACGAGGTAGGTTACCTTAAGATTAATTTCAAATTCGCCTCCTACGTTGGCTTCCTGTGGGTAAACACCATGGAAAGCCCTGCAACGAAAACCCGCCACCTGTACGGTCATCCTGGCATCCATCATGGTTTGAATTTTTTCAGGGTAAGCCAGGAACTCGTGAAATCCCCATCCGCCATCGCCTGGCGTTCGTTGGGGATGCTTTTATTCAGCCTGAAATTGGTGAAGGTGGAATCTTTCAGGTTGAAGAGCATGATCTCTGGTGTAAATGCGTTCTGCGATTCGTCTGATTGGATCAAACCAAGGAGAAAGGCGTCGTTGGTTAGCCAGGCGGCTGTTTCGACGGATGTCTGGGGTCCGTTGAACATCAGCTGCCAGGCGATGGATTTACCGGGTACCAGGAGCGCCACTTCCTGGTCTGCCTCGCCGCCGATGAGCTTTTTACCGCCATCCGGCGTCGTTTCCACGAAATGGTTATAGCTGATCCAGTCGATCACAAGGCTGCTGTCTGGGGAAAATGCCATCAGCGGGTAAAAGTTCTCCTGCAAGGTGAAGTCGCCCTGGGTCGCTTCTTCAAGGGGGCCAAAATGCAGGGCCACCCCGGATGCCTTGAAATTGGACAAGGTCACGGAGGTATCCAGCTTTTTGTAATAATCTATCCAGAAGCGGAATTCCTCCGGCAGGAGCGTCTCCGGGAATGAATCCCCGTCCTGGAAGCCGGCCGTTTGGGCTGCCTCTTCAAGGGCATCTTTCGTTACGTTGTCCTTGTTGCCGCAGGATGAAAGGATTGAAAACAGGAGACAGGCGGATGCCATCAGGGTGACCGCAGGTTGACGAATTTTAAGGTATATCTGCATAGGATCCATAATCAGGTGCCGAAGAAAAGGTATGCCACCGCGATGGCGGTAATGATGCCCACCAGGTCTGCCATGAGCATCGAGGGTATGGCATAGCGGGTATTTTTCACTGCCACGGATCCGAAGTAAACGGCCACCACGTAAAAGGTGGTATCGCTGGAACCCTGGAAGACGGCGGACAATCGTCCCGGGAAAGAGTC
>JALOMP010000153.1 GCA_025455365.1 Chitinophagaceae bacterium
GAAAAAAGTTTCTTCCTGATCGCGGGCCCCTGCGTGATAGAAAGTGAGGACCTGATCATGGAAGTGGCCGGTAAAGTATCCGGCATTTGTCGCAACCTGGGTATACCCTATGTCTTCAAGGCATCGTACCGGAAAGCGAATCGCACCAGCAGCAGCAGTTTCACTGGCCTGGGCGATGAAACTGCCCTCCAGATGCTGCAACGCACCGGGCAGCACTACCACCTGCCGGTAACGACGGATATACATGCCCATGACGAAGCGGCGCCTGCCGCAAAATATGCCGATATCCTCCAGATCCCAGCCTTCCTCTGCCGCCAGACAGACCTGCTGGTGGCCGCGGCGGAAACAGGAAAAATCGTCAACGTAAAAAAAGGCCAGTTCCTCAGCGGAGAATCCATGCGCTTCGCCGTGGAAAAAATTCGAAAGGCCGGGAATGATAAAATCATCCTCACGGAACGGGGAACCACTTTCGGCTACCAGGACCTGGTGGTTGACTATCGCAACGTCCCGGTCATGCAACAAATCGGTGTTCCGGTAGTCATGGATTGCACCCATTCCCTCCAGCAACCCAACCAACCGGGCGGGGTAACGGGCGGCAACCCCCAAATGATCGGTACCATCGCCAAAGCCGCGATCGCCACCGGCGCGGATGGTCTCTTCATAGAAACCCATCCCAACCCGGCCAAAGCACTCAGCGACGGCGCCAATATGCTGCCGCTGGATAAACTGGAGGCGCTGCTGGCATCCCTGGTAAAAATCAGGAAAGCGGTTGTCTGACAGGGCGATGATCGGTAGAACCCAGTAAGGAAACAGGTGGCTCTCCGGACTGTACGTTGCCTGGGAAGGCAATCATGGAGCGCAGCTTCTTTTTGGTGAAATCATAAAATGGAAATACCAATCGTTTCCGGAGCCAAGCGTCGGCAGCAGCCCCCGCCCTGTTCTTTCCACAGAATTCCCACACACATAAAAAAAGCCCTCCAAAAATGGAGGGCCAAGTAGCTTTCAGAGCCGGGGTTCTTTCGAATCGGTTTTCGGACAATTGTCGTTTCACAGAAGCTTGGACATTAAAAACGGGGACCATACAACCGGTAGCTTCACCGTAGTTCCTCAAAACACCTGATAATGAGGAGTTTACCGAAAGGGCAAGGGTAAAGCGACAATTCAGCTTTTCAATGGGACTGGATAAATAGGGATACAGATTGTCCGGCAACCCGAAGGGGCGGGTGTTTTTCGAAAGGTTACACTTAATAAACAAATACAGTGCTAGAATTTTGCGATGGGCTGCCGAATTCAGGTAAAAAGATAACTGACTGCGCGGACCTTTGTTGCATGCCGGCCCTCAAAATTACGTTAAAGCGGCGGACTTGAGCAATTCGCTCGGTAGTTCGTTGAATTCCTTTTTGAAAGCCATGGAAAAATTACTCAGGTTTGAAAAGCCCAATTCAATGCCAACAGATTTTATGGAACGGTTCCCTTCCAGCAGGAGCTCCCTCGCCTTCTGCATTCTTTTTTTCTGAAAGTATTCATACACAGGCAGTCCGAATACATCCTTAAACTGCTTCTTTAACTTGGAAGGGCTCATCGCCGCATCCCTGGACAATTGGTTGATGGTAGGCGCATCCGCAAGATTGGCAATTAGTTGCTCCTCCACTTTCATCACCTGCTCGATTTCCTCCCTTGTCATCCGAATCTTCAATTCCATGACGGACATCTGCTGGTATAACCAGCCAAAAAAATTCTCGATCAGCATCATGATACGGTTCTGGATATAGGCCTTTTGCATCGGGGTATCCGCGGGCGGATGCAGTATTTCCTCCATCAGGGTCTTGCTTTCAAAATCTACGTCCTTTACATGAATACTGCCTGCCTTGAGCGCCAGGTATCGTTGCAAAACATCATCCAGCACATCAATTTTAAGGTACTTCGCAAGCCAGTCGCGCGAAATGATCACGCGGACCGTTTTCACATGGGCGCCGGCGGAGGCATACTGTCCAAGGTCAGATACAAAACTCAGGAGGTACATGGCGCTCACGGACTCGTCGGTTTTTTCTACGCGCTCACTGTCGATATCCACGTAAAACCTCCCCACATTGCTGGCGATGTCACAGATAAAGACATAAAATTCCTTGTCTACCCTGCTGCGCTGTATCATCATCGCCTGCCGGAGGGTGAAATCACCGATCAACGCCTCCAGCCCGTTCGGCAACTCCACAGACTTCATGTAACCCTTGCCCAGCGCTTCTGGAAAGTTGATACGGGCATCCTCAAATGGCACGGCCAGTTGGGTTGCCATGCCTTGTAAAAGGGAGTGAAATGAAGAAAGTGAATACGTAAACCGGACCAAGCGTCTGTTTTTTCTCGTTCGTTGCCAAATTACTTGATTTCCCGGAACCGGTTTATGGAAAATGACAAGAGGTCTGTTCTATTTTGTTAATTCGCTGGGAAGAACGCCATATTCCTTTTTAAAAGCATTGGCGAAATTGCTGAGGTTCTGGTACCCGAATTTATATCCCACTTCCTTAACGGTAAAGTCTCCCGAAAGAAGCAGGTCTTTGGCTTTGGCCATGCGATACTTCTGGTAGTACTCATACACGGGTTTCCCATATACCTGCTTGAATTGTCTTTTTAAACGGGACACCCCTACGTGGTACTTCCTGGCAAGTTCTTCAACGGTGGGCGGGTTCCGGGTAACATTCTCTACCAGGTCCCTCTCTACCTGCATCATGCGAACAACGTCGTCCTGTTGAAAACGCAAGGCAGCCACGTTCTGTGAACGCTCAAAAAGGCGGGTGAAAAATATCTCGATGAGCATCATAATCCTGTTTTCCAGGATGGTGGCGAACATAGGGTTCTGCGGATCGGTATCAAATATTTCTTCGAGTTGGTTCCGGTAGTCGGCATCGAGTGCATCAAAATTCAGGTTCCTTGACCGCAGGGCCAGGTACTTTCGAAGCACGTCATCATCTTTCCGGATGCCCAGGTATTTTTGCATCCATTGGTTGTCAAAAATGCACCGCACGATGCGCATGCCATTGCCCCTGGAACTGATCGTGACCCGGTCGAACAAGGTACTGTTCAGGTATACCCCCGCGAAAATGGGCGGATGCCGTTTGGATTTATTCCCGTTGATGATGTCAACCATGTCCTTCCGGATAAATATTTCCTCCAGGCAGAAAATATACAGGCCCTGGTCGATCTGCTTCCGGTGCAGGTACAGGTCCATATTGAAACAGTTCTCGGAAATCAGGATGCTGAGGCCGTTCGGGAGCTTGCAGGCGTAGAAATATCCTTCGCCCTGTTCCGGGCTGAGATAGAGGGTGTCTCCCCTGAGATCACCACCCAGTTGTTTGGCGAAGTCGCGTAGGAGCGACTGAAAATCGGTATGATCAAAATGAAATTCCAGCAAAATATATGATCGTCTTCCCTATTAAAGATAGCGTAACGGGTTCCTGCGGGCCTTGACAATATAATGCTTAATATTCATCCAGAAGGCAAGGAATATGTAAATGATCACCGGAGAGCCCATGGTCAGGAAGGAGATATATATGAAGTACTTCCGGATGGTGGTGGTGGAAATTCCCAGGACCTCGCCAATGCGGGTACAAACCCCGAAAACCTGCCACTCGATAAAATCCTTGATCTTTCCCATAGCGCAAAGTTAGATATTCATTTATTATATAACGAAGCTTGGCCGCCGATCTTGTTTTTCTTACATTCGCAACACCTTTTTTTACGCTCCGGGCCGTATCCCAACGGTCCTAAACAAAAAAAATCAACCATGGTTTTCGATCTAGACCTTATCCGCAAAGTTTACGCAGAAATACCCGGAAAAGTGGAAAATGCCCGTAAAATATTGGGCAGGCCCCTCACCCTTTCGGAAAAAATCCTGTACAGCCACCTTTCCCAACCGGCCAACGCCGCCTACAAACGGGGGGTAGACTATGTAGATTTCGCCCCGGACAGGGTGGCCATGCAGGATGCCACAGCCCAGATGGCCCTCCTCCAGTTCATGACCTGCGGCCGGGACAAGGTAGCCGTGCCATCTACGGTGCACTGTGATCACCTCATACAGGCCAAGGTTGGCGCTGTGGAAGACCTTAAAACCGCCCTGGACACCAACCGGGAAGTATATGATTTCCTGGCCTCGATATCCAACAAATACGGCATTGGCTTCTGGAAAGCCGGCGCCGGCATCATCCACCAGGTGGTTCTCGAAAACTATGCATTCCCGGGCGGCATGATGATCGGAACGGATTCCCATACCCCGAATGCCGGTGGACTCGGTATGGTGGCCATCGGCGTCGGTGGTGCCGATGCGGTTGACGTAATGGCCGGTTTACCCTGGGAATTGAAAATGCCCAAACTCATCGGGGTGAAACTGACCGGCAAAATGAGTGGCTGGACCTCCGCAAAGGATGTGATCCTTTGGGTCGCCGGTCAGCTGACGGTCAAAGGGGGTACCGGGGCGATCGTGGAATACTTCGGCGAGGGCGCGGACAATATCAGCGCTACCGGGAAAGGTACAATCTGCAACATGGGCGCTGAAATCGGGGCTACCTGTTCCATCTTCGCCTATGATGCTAAAATGGGCGATTACCTGAAATCCACCGGCCGCGCGGAAGTGGCCTCCCTGGCAGATGGTATCCGCGAACACCTCCGCCCGGATCCTGAAGTATATGCCGATCCTTCCAAATATTACGACCAGGTCCTGGAACTGGATCTGAGCACGCTGGAGCCCTATGTCAACGGTCCATTCACGCCAGACCTCGCCACGCCCGTCTCTAAAATGAAGGAAGCCGTGGAGAAAAATGGCTGGCCCGCCAAACTGGAAGTGGCCCTGATCGGCTCCTGCACGAACTCCTCCTACGAAGATATCAGCCGTTCCGCCTCCATCGTAGCCGATGCGGTGGCCAATGGACTGAAAGCCAATGCTGAATTCACCATCACCCCCGGCTCTGAGCAGGTCCGTTTTACCATCGAAAGGGACGGGTTTATCCGCCAGTTCGAGGAAGTGGGCGGTGTGGTCCTGGCCAACGCCTGCGGACCCTGTATCGGGCAATGGGCCCGTCATATTGACGACCCCAACCGGAAAAATACCATCATCACTTCCTTTAACCGGAACTTCGCCAAACGTAACGACGGGCTGGCCAGCACCCATGCATTTGTGGCTTCCCCGGAAGTGGTGACAGCCATGGCCATCGCAGGTTCCATCGCCTTCAATCCCCTGACGGACACCCTGAAAAACAATAAGGGCGAAGCCGTAAAACTCAAGGAACCCAGCGGGTACGAACTGCCGCCGAAAGGCTTCGCCGTGGACGACCCGGGTTACCAGGCCCCGGCTGCCGATGGCAGCAAGGTGACCGTAGCGGTAAGTCCTGAATCCAACCGTCTCCAGTTGCTGGCGCCGTTCGCCGCCTGGGAAGGTACGGACCTGAAGGGACTGAAACTGTTGATCAAGGCCAAGGGCAAATGCACGACCGACCATATTTCCATGGCCGGTCCCTGGCTCAAATTCCGTGGCCACCTGGATAACATTTCCAACAATATGCTGATTGGTGCCGTGAACTTTTATAATGAGAAGACGGACAACGTCAAGAACCAGCTCACCGGCGAATACGGGCCAGTCCCAGCCACGCAGCGTGCCTATAAAGCCGCCGGCATCGGTACGGTGGTGGTGGGCGATGAAAACTATGGCGAAGGTTCCTCCCGCGAACATGCCGCCATGGAACCCCGGCACCTGGGGGTACGCGCCATCCTGGTAAGAAGCTTCGCCCGTATACACGAAACCAACCTGAAAAAACAGGGTATGCTGGCGCTAACCTTTGCTGACAAAGCGGACTACGACAAGATCCAGGAAAACGACAGCATTGACATTCTGGGGCTGACCAGTTTTACACCCGGAAAACCACTGACCGTTGTTCTCAACCATTCGGATGGATCTAAGGACGAGTTCGCCGTGAACCACACCTACAATGACCAGCAGATTGAATGGTTCAAAGCCGGCGGTGCACTGAATGTGATCCGCAGCCAGGTTGGAAAGTAAACTTACATTAGTCATCACCGCAGCTTTCACAACTCTAGTGGAAGCTGCGGTTTTTTGTTTCCATGGGTTACATCACCATTTAGGCCGTTCGTGTAATTGAATCCTATTGTAATATGTTTTTGATACTTTTACAATAATTTGTGGAAATAAACATTGTCGCTTGCTTTAGGAGGACAGTCGTTAATGCTAACAAAATTCGATCACCAAAAATCATTGTTTATGCGAAAAGTCTATCTCTTCGCGGCATCCATGTTATTTGTATGCGCGCTTCAGGCCCAGACAACCATCAAACCCGCCATTGGTCTCAACTTCACAGACTGGAGCTACAATGACGCCGACGGAGATTTCAAGGCAAAGGCCGGTTGGCAGATCGGCGGCAGCGTCGCTTTCGGGAAAAAATTTTACGTTGAACCAGGCATTTTCTATGTTGGAAAATCAACCGAGTTCGTGGAGTCCAGCAACATTCCCAACCCAGATGAGTTCAAAGCCAACCTGAATGGTATCCGTGTACCGGTGGCAGTTGGACTTAATCTCCTCGGAAATGAGAAAACCATGTTTGGCCTTCGCGGATTTGGAGGTTTCTCCGGCTTTTTCGTGACCAGTGTATCCGATGATATTGAGAAAGACGATGTAAACACAGCCCAGTGGGGTACCTTCGCCGGCGTCGGCCTCGACATCTGGATGATCTTCCTGGATATGTCTTATGAATGGTCCCTGACGAATGTGCAGAAAGATGTTTCCCAGATAGACCTCGGGAAGACACGCACTTTTTTCATCAATGCCGGCTTCCGCGTCAAGTTGTAACGAGACTATTTCATGATACTAAAAACCGCCCCGCAACCCGGGGCGGTTTTTTTATGATATAAGCCATTCCCTATCCCCTATCCCCTATCCCCTATCCCCTATCCCCTTTAAACACCCT
>JALOMP010000154.1 GCA_025455365.1 Chitinophagaceae bacterium
AAGGGAAATTTGATGAAGCCCTGGACCGCAAGAAGAAGGCCGACAGCACCTACGGCGATCATTTCTGGAGCCCGCAACTGCTGTATATCGAGTCCGTTTACTATATCCGCCAGCGCCAGGACAGCCTCGCATTAGCCACCCTGAATAAAATAATTGCACTGTACCCACAGTCGAACATGAACGAGCGGGTATCCAATCTCATGAGCGTTGTCAGCCGGCGTGCAGAAATAGAAGCCTACCTGACCAACCTCGATGTACAACGGATCCCGGAAGACAGCATTGCCATTGTAGAAGAAGTGGTTGTGCCGAAAGAGAGGGAAAAAGTCGCGCCCAGGGAAAAACCAGCCAGGGAACCAGTCGTTGCCGCCAAGACGCCGATCGCAACCGCGAAAGACTCCGTGGCTTTGAAGGCACCACCCAAAACAATGGAAACGAAGAAAGGATATCAATTCATCCCCACCCTGCCCCATTTCGTGATCCTTGTCCTGGAAAAAGTGGACCCGGTGTATGTCAATGAAGCCCGTACAGCGCTTAACAGGTATAACCGGGAGAAATTCTACCAGCAGCCGCTGGAACTAACGCCGCTAACCCTTACCGATGAGATACGCCTGGTGCAGGTAGGCACTTTTGCAGACGCGGTGGCAGCCATGGAATACCTGGAAAAGGCGCGGGCAGCTTCCGCTTCGGATATTTTCCCATGGCTGACGGCAGGCAAGTACAGTTACCTGCTGATTTCGGCAGACAACCTTGAATTGCTCAAGACGGAAAAAAACATGGAAACCTACCGTCAGTTCCTCAAGCAGCAGCTGCCTGGCAAATTTTAAGAATTCCTTTCCTGTTTAACGAGTCCTTTTTTTTAGCTTTACGCGCAACCCGGCATGGTTTTCACATTATGCTTATGGTAAATCCTGATAAAATAATATGCGTTCATCCGTTAAGACCTTCTGGAAATTCTTCGCCATCTGCTGGGGTGTTTTCCTCCTTTTCCTGGTTGCCGTAAATCTGGGCCTCTTTGGGAAACTTCCTTCGCTGGTTGAACTGGAAAATCCTTCGATGCTTTCCTCTTCGGAAATTTATGCGATAGACGGATCTCTCATGGGAAAGTATTACCTGAAAGACCGTATCAATGTTAAATACCAGGATATCTCCCCGAATGTTGTCAAAGCCCTGATAGCCACGGAAGATGAACGTTTCTATGAACACAGCGGTATTGACGCGCGCAGCCTTGCCCGTGCCATGATTTATCTCGGCAGCGAAGGCGGAGCCAGCACCATCACCCAGCAGCTCGCCAAAAACCTGCTTTTTGGCGAAGGCAGCAAAAACATCGTGATGCGGGTGATTGAAAAATTCAAGGAATGGATCGTGGCGATAAAACTGGAGCGCAATTTCACCAAGGAAGAAATCCTTGCGCTCTACCTGAACATGGTAACCTATGGCGATGAGATTTATGGCATCCGGAATGCGGCCAAAACATATTTCCAGAAAGAGCCGGACCGGCTGGCCGTGGAAGAGGCAGCCGTACTGGTAGGACTGCTTAAAGGCAGTACTAAATACAATCCCCGTCGAAATCCGAAAGCTTCCATGGACCGGCGTAATACGGTGCTCGACCAGATGGTGCGTAATGATTTTCTCGCGGCCGCCGAAGCGGACAAACTCAAACTCAAACCCATCCAGCTCAAGTACCGAAAGATGGATGAGAATGCCGGCATCGCCCCTTATTTCCGGGAAGTCCTGAGGGATGAAGTGAAGAAATGGTGCAAGCAAAATAAAAACCCCAAGACAGGCAACCCTTATGATATCTACAAGGATGGCCTCAAGATATTCACCACCATCAATCCCAAGATGCAGGAATACGCGGAAATCGCGGTTTTCCGCCATATGCAAAACCTGCAGAAAGTTTTTAACAACCAGAAAAACATCAAGGACGGCAGTGCATGGAAAACCAAGGAGGGAAAGGCCGTGCTCCAAAACGCCATCAAGCAGTCCGAACGCTGGCGCAGCGGAAAGGAAGACGGCCTGGAAGACGACGAGTTATTGAAGACTTTCCAGGTTAAAGTTCCCATGAAAGTGTTTGCATGGAACGACAAGCGGGAGAAAGACACCCTGATGACGCCGATGGATTCCATCAAGTACCACAAACAAATCCTGCAAATCGGCATGCTCTCCATGGACCCGCTTACCGGAGAAATAAAAGCATGGGTTGGCGGCAGCAATTTCAAGAGTTTTAAGTTCGACCATGTTAACATCAACACCAAACGCCAGGTGGGATCCACATTCAAGCCCATCCTGTACACCGTTGGCGTCATGAACGGGTATACCCCGGAAACTGTCTTTCCCGGTGGCCCTATCAACATGGGCAATAAAGTGATCAGCGGCAGCGGCGGACCGATGGCTATCTGCCTCGCCTACTCGAAAAACCCCGGCGCCGTTTACCTCATCAACCAGCTGGGCATACAGCGAACCATTGAGTTTGCAAAGGAATGTGGCATCCAGAGCAAGATCCCCGCCGTGCCATCCATCGCCCTTGGTTCTGCGGACCTCTCCCTCTATGAAATGGTCCAGGCATATACGATGTTTCCCGGGCGCGGGTTCAACGTTAAGCCTTATTATATCAACCGCATCGAAGACCGTAACGGGAATGTGCTGGCTTCCTTTCATACGGAGAGCCGGGAAGTGGTGAGTGAATCGGATGCGTATGTCATGACAAAAATGATGCAGGGCGTTGTGGATTTCGGCACGGGCCGGGCGGTCCGCAGCGCATATGGCCTCACCGCTGAACTTGCCGGTAAGACCGGAACCACCAACGACAATGCTGACGGGTGGTTCATCGGGTTCTCGCCCCAGTTGCTTACCGGGGTATGGGTAGGATGCGATGACCCGTTCCTGCGACTGCTTTATACCACGGGTGGCGCCCAGATGGCCATGCCGGCCTGGGCATATTATTACCAGGAAGTGTTCCGCGATAAGTCACTGGGAGTGGACCCGCAGTCAAGATTTATGATCCCGGAGAAAATCGGGAATGAAGCGATATACGATTACCAGACACTGACCCAGGGTGAACTGCCCCCGCCTGCCGAAGGCGAGGACGTAGGCAGCGGAAGTTCCAGTGACTTCATCGACGTACCGATCAGTGACGGTTCAGAAAAAGTAGTCAGCGAATCGCAGAAGGTGGTGGATGAAGAAAAGAAAGTCCTGGAAGAAGCCCGCAAAGGAAGTAATGAAAAGTCGCCCGAGAAAAGCAAAACGCCCGTAAAGCCTTCTGTTGACACCCCTCCGGAAAAAAAGAAAGGACTGTTCAAGAAAATTTTTGGCAAAAAAGACCAAAGCTAGTTGACTGTTGACTGTTGACGGACTTTACCAAAAAAAAGGTAGAGCTTTATCACATATTTTCAACCGTCAACCACATCGGTTCTTGCTGGCTGAGACAGTGGAAACTTCCCAATCCCCAGATAATGTCCGTGGAGTCGATTCCAATGGTTTCCCGGCCGGGGAAGCAGCCGCTGATGATCTGCAAGGCACGGTCGTCTTTCTTCGCAGACCGGAACGTGGGCACAATTACATATTTGTTGCAGATATAGAAATTGGCGTAGGAAGCGGGTAGTCGCTGGTCTTCCCAGATCACGTCGTCCGGCATCGGCAATTCCACAATGTTTAATTGTTTCCCATTCAACAGGCGCATTTGCCGGAGGGCTTCCAGGTTTTTCTCCAGCAAAGCATGGTTGGGATCGTTGCGGTTTTCTTCGATGACCGTAATCACGGTGTCTTCATTGACAAAGCGCACGGTATCATCAATATGTCCGTCCGTATCATCGCCCTCGATACCCTCCTCTACCCACAAAACCTGGTCCTGCCCATAGTAATCAAGCAGGTATTGCTCTATCTGGGCCTGGTTCAGGTGGGGATTCCGGTTTTCATTCAGCAGACAGCAGGTGGATGTGATGACCGTTCCCGCACCATTGAAATCGACAGACCCGCCTTCCATGATGATACCGGGGTAAAAGACAGGCAGTTCGAAATGTTGTGCGATACGGGTGGGAATCACGTCGTCCAGGTCATAGGGAGGATACTTGCCGCCCCAGGCGTTATAGTTCCAGTCAACAATGGCTTTGGGGGCCTGTTTGTTGTCCCTGAGCAAAAAAGCGGGGCCGTGATCCCGGCACCAGGCGTCGTTCGTGGGATGTAAAAAAAGATCAACCTGCGTCATATCCACGCCTCCTGCCATCAACATGCCGGATGCCTTTTGGCGCATAACCTCATCAGCTACGTTGATGCATACCCGCTCGCTGTTGGCGAGGTAACGGACAAATTCCACGTAAGAGGGATAAATGGACTGGATTTTACCCGGCCAGGATGCTTCCTTATGCGGCCAACTCAGCCAGGTTGCTGCATGCGGTGCGAACTCAGCGGGAAAACGGTAACCCAGTTCACGGGGTGTAATGCCGGTTGTACTCATGTGCGGGTGTTGGTCTTTTGTAACGCCAGGCGATCGGCTGGTTCAGGACTCATCCAGGTACCGGCTTGTAATGGGTTGGTAGGAATCTATGCGTCGGTCTCGCAGAAAAGGCCAGTGCGTCCTGTATCGGTCTGTTTTTGAAAGGTCAAGTTCGCGGACGATGATGGTTTCTGCCTCGTGTGAAGCCTGTTCAAGCACGGTCCCGAATGGATTGGTGATAAAGGAGCCTCCCCAGAATTTCATGGCACCATCCTGTTCAAGGCCTACCCTGTTCACACTCACTACGTGCACTCCATTGGCAATGGCATGGCTTCGCTGTATGGTCTGCCAGGCATTGAACTGTTCCGTGTTGGTAGCTTCGTCCTGGCTGGTAGCCCACCCGATGGCGGTGGGATAGAAAAGTATCTCCGCGCCCATCAGGGCAGTAATGCGGGCAGCTTCGGGATACCACTGATCCCAGCATATCAGCACGCCAACAATGCCAAACCTGGTTTTAAACACTTTATAGCCCAGGTCGCCGGGCGTGAAGTAAAACTTCTCATAATAGGCGGGATCGTCCGGGATATGCATTTTGCGGTACTTGCCAAGGTATTGACCGTCTGCGTCAAGGATCGCCGTTGTATTGTGGTAGAGGCCCTGTGCCCGTTTTTCAAACAGCGAGGCGATGATCACAACCCCCAGTTCTGCGGCGAGTTTCCCCAGAACGCCGGTTGATGGTCCGGGAATGGCTTCGGCCAGCTTGAAATGTTCGTATTCTTCCACATCGCAGAAATACAGGGACGTAAATAGCTCCTGCAGGCAGATGATCTGCGCACCCATATCCGCTGCCTCCCGGATCCGGATGATCGCCTTCTGCAGGTTTTCATCCTTGTTTGCCGAACAGGACATCTGTATAAGGCCAACTTTAACAGTATGCATGGTTCAATTGGTTAGTGGTTCAATTGGTTCATGGTTCGTGGTTCGTGGTTCGTGGACAAGAACATCAATTCCTGAACAGTGAGCATAGAACACAGGACCCCCGAACAAAATCAGGTTTCATTCAATACCAGCGCATCCAGGCTGCTGATACCGATCATTTTTTCCGTGATGAACCCCTCCGCATATCTCACCCCGATACGCTTGCCAAGCATGCGGGCACGGGCGATCACACTGTCGAGGAAGTCGGGAGATGAAATATAGGTCTGCGGACCTTCCCGTCCGCTGGGATCGGTATAAAACTGGGTGCTGTACGCCTTGATGGCATCCATGCGCTGTTCGAAGGAATCACTGATATCAATCAGCAGGTTGGGCTCATGGTACCAGTCCTGCAGGTAATGCAGTACATACTTCGGGCGCCATTTCTGTTGGGGGGCTCCCTGATCATCCAGGGTTTCAATTTTGGCGAGGCCGGAGAGAAAAGCAGCGTCCGCAATCAGCTTGCCGGCGCGCCCATGGTCCGGGTGCCGGTCGTCCAGTACATTGCCGATGATGATTTCGGGGCGATACTGGCGAATTTTCCGGATCAACAGCAGCTGGTGTTCTTCATCATTCCGGAAGAATCCGTCCCGCATTTTGAGGTTTTCACGCGTGGCGACGCCCATGATCTCAGCGGCCTTTGCCGCTTCCTGGTAACGGGTTTCCACCGTTCCGCGCGTGCCCAATTCGCCCTGGGTAAGGTCTATGACACCTGTGATTTTTCCCCTGTTCCGTTCATTGATGAGCGTACCGGAACAACCCAGTTCCACGTCATCCGGATGTACGCCAATGGCCAGTATATCCAATTTCATGTACGCAAGTTAATGGAAAAGAGAGTTGTTCGGGTGCGGGAGCCCCCCATGTGGATAGTTCTTCAAATCCCGCCTATCCATGCCCGTACATGCGTGCAACTTCCTGTACGATGGCTTCCATTTCCGCATCTGGTCCCCGCGGCTGGTATTGTTGTTTGAGGCTGCTTCCGAAAACCCAGGCCACTGTTTGCCAGAACCGGGCTGAAAAACTGCCCTTGTATTCTTCGATGATCTCGTAACAGGTGTTGTTGGTTTCCCGGTTGATGATCTTCATCAATACTTTCCCCTGGTACACAGACAGTTTGGTGAGGGGATCGGCAAATTCTTTTTTCAACTGTTCTTCCCTGGTCTTGATATAGGTCTTGCGCTGCTTTTTATCGTGTATCCTGGCAAGGTTGAAATTGATCTCGTTGAATACATAACTCGCCTTCTTGGCGTAAGGGTATGTTACATATACGGCATTGCGAAGCCGGGTCCATTTTCGGTATTTCTCTTTCTGTTCCTCACTCATTTTCCCAAAAACAAACACCATCTCCAATTCCCGGTATGTCATCGTATCCCCGTTATACACAATATAGGGTACGAGCAGGGTATCGTTCGGGCCATAACGGCTATCCTGGGCAACGGCATCCTGCCCGCCTGCACAGGCAAGCGCCAGGGCCATCAGCCAGCCAAACCGAAACAGGCGATTTTTCATCCGTTACAAGGTACAAAATCATGCATGTACTGGCAAGAAGACAA
>JALOMP010000155.1 GCA_025455365.1 Chitinophagaceae bacterium
CAGCAGCCGGGGTTCAACCTCCAGGGTATGCGCTGTGCCATTGACGGTAACAGTGATTTGCTTATTCATGTGATCAGAATGATTTATGGGTGATGGTTGATTTATTTCTGCCTGGCCCTTTCTACCGCCTTATGGATCATGCGCTTGACCAATACGGCTACCATGGCACGTTTGTACTCTTCGGACCCGCGGAGGTCTGAAGAAGGACTGCAGTCCTCGGATGCATACTGTGCGGCTTCAGCGATCAGGTCTTCAGAGAGCTTTTGTCCAAACAGTACTTTCTCCGATCGCTCTGCCCGCAACGGCGTCGGGTTCACGTTGGTCAGTCCGATACCGATATACTTCACGGTATTGTCCTTATCGAGGGTAATCTGTACGGCTACGCCGGCAGTGGCATAATCGCCCACCTTTCTTTCCAACTTATGATAGGCACTGCCTGTGCCATGCGCGGGAACCGGTAAACGGATTTCCGTCAGGATTTCATCCGGGGCCAGGGCTGTCTGGTAGAACCCATAGAAGAACTCATCAATGGGTATCTCCCTTTCGCCTTCAGCGCCGGTGGCCACCACCGTGGCGTGCAGGGCCAGCATCACGGCCGGATGGTCATTGGCCGCATCCCCGTGGGCGAGGTTGCCGCCGATCGTGCCCATGTTGCGCACCTGCGGGTCAGCGATCAGTTTGGTTACATCGGCAAAAATGGGGAAATGCTTTTTAAGCAGCTCAGAATGCTCCAGGTCTGCTTCTCTCGATAAACCGCCGATACGGACATGGCCACCCTCTTCTTTGATGAATGCAAGATTCGGGATTCGGTTGATATCGATCAGGTACTCCGGTGTGGCAAAACGCAACTTCATCATCGGGATGAGACTGTGTCCGCCGGAGAGGATCTTGGCTTCGTCACCATATTTCTGCAGCAGGGCGATGGCTTCCTGCAGGGTACCGGGTGACTCATACTGAAATGGCTGGGCAATCATAATAGGTATATTTTAATCGTTCAAAAGACGGGTTTGCCGGGTACGGTGTGGTGTGTTTCTACAGGTTGCCTGGCGTGCGAGCGGGTTCAAGACCATTGACATGGTTCCATGCCTGTTTTAATTGCCTCCAGGCAGACATCAAACTTCCATTCATCCAGATACCGACGAAGACGATCGCATTGCCCGCGTAGTACAAGGCCTCGCCGCCACCCCAGGCAACACTCGTTATCATCATGACCATTCCGGCGATGGCGAATGCCAGCGCATACCAGGTCCTGGGACCCCTTCGGTTCAGGAGTATTCCTCCCATGATAAAAAGACAAAGGGCTGCCGTGATGCAGATGGTGAGCGGAGATGCGTGAAGACTGGAAGCCACCAGTGTTTCTTCCCGGGTACAGAGCAGCATGGTGCTCGTGTAGGCCAGCACGCAGAATGAACATTTTGGCATGAGTACCAGCAGGATATTACCAACCAGGGAAGCGTGTACTTTCCCCCCGCTCCGCTCGGGCGGCGCTTCACAATTATGGCAATCGTTTTTTGTGTAGTTGTTACACATATTAGCAGGCATTGCGATCGTTGAAAGTCAGGCCCCATGTGGGTTCCACCAGGCCGGCTGTCCGCAGGGAAAAAAATCCCAAACAGAAACAGCGCTAAATTGTTTACAGGGGTGCGAATATTTTTCGTTTCCCGGTGCGTGCATTTTTATTCCCCCGGGGCTATTTGATTTTGTCCCGTTGTTTTTTCACGTCAGACGGGGTAATGGCCGCTCCTTTGTTACCCCAGCTATTGCGGATGTAATTCAGGATGTCCGATGTTTTTTCATCATCCAGGTAGGCCTGGGCAGGCATGGGCGTGTTATAGGTTACGCCGTTCACGACGACCTCCCCTTCCTGGCCTTTCAGGATAATGTCGATGAGGTGTGCGGAAGGCTTTTTTACATAATCCGTCTTCGCCACGGGAGGGTATACACCCGGCAGGCCCTCTCCATTTTCCATGTGGCAACTCATGCATTCGGCTATATAAAGATCCTTGCCTCTCTTAATGCTTTCGGGCAGGTTGAATGCCTGGCTGAACGCTGGGTTGCTTCCCTGAGGTTCAGGTCCTGGGGGGGTTGGTGTCAGGCCCAGGGCGATCAGCACCAGGTTACAGACGATCAATGTTTTCCAAAGCATGTTTCTCAGATTTTAATGGTTATAAAACCTGTTCACCGATGACATCACACCGCATTGATATCAAACGGCAGTCTTCGGATACGCTTACCCGTTGCCGCAAACACCGCATTGCAAAGTGCCGGCGCCAGTGGCGGCAAACCGGGTTCCCCGGCGCCCTTGATGGTTGGGCCTCCGTCCGCGAGGATATGTACCTCCACCACCGGCATTTCGTTGATACGCAATACAGGATAGTTGTGGAAATTGCTCTGTTGGGTCCTTCCCTTGTCAAATGTAATCCCGGGCTTTACCGCCGCGCTGATGGCCATGGCAATGGCACCCTCCACCTGTCCTTTTACCGTATCCGGGTTGACAATGGTACCCATATCGATCACGGCATATACTTTTTCGATCTTCACACCCTTGCCCTGTTTGGACACTTCCACCACCTGGCCGCAGAGCCCGGCAAAGAAATTATATTGGGCCACGCCCCTGCCCCAACCAGCAGGGAGTTTCCTGTCCCAGTTGGACACTTCTTTCAGTTTGCGTAAAACGCGTTCCGTATCGGATCCCTTCTTCACCAGATCGAGCCGGTAGGCCATCGGGTCTTTTTTCGCGCGTGCCGCCAGCTCGTCAATAAAACATTCATGCGAGAACGCCAGCGTGGTGCTGGTCACGGCCCGCCAGTATAGCAGTGGTACATGGATGGGCATGTATACGTAACTGCTTCTAAGGTTGGGTATTACATAATGCTGTTCGCCGAGTGCTTCGGTCATCGTTTTGCTGACCTTGGTGGTATCGTGATTTTTGTCGAGCGTAGCTTCTATGGATGGCGAAATCACTTTGTGTTCCAGCGCGAGCAGGGTTCCATCGGCAGCCAGGCCGGCCTTCAGCGCCGAATAGGTGGGTGGGCGGAAGGGACCCTGCTCCATATCATCTTCCCTGGTCCAGATCGTTTTAACTGGCTTGCCAAGCTGTTTGGATAAAGAAACGGCGTCCAACACGTAATCGCTGACCAGGCGGCGACCGAACCCGCCTCCATTGAACTGCATGTGCAGTTGTACATTCTCGGCAGGGATCTTAAACTCGGCCGGTACCGAACTCATGATATCATCCGGCACCTGCGTGGATGTCCAAATATCAACTTTATCGCCCGCCTGCCAATACGCTGTGCAGTTCATGGGCTCCATGGGTGCATGGGCCGCGAAAGGTGTTTCATAATAGGCTTCGAGTTTCACCGGCGCTGAAGCAAAAGCTTTTTCGAAATCGCCTTCCTGGTGGTCCACCAGCCCTGCCTGTTTGGACATCTCCTTTGCCTGCTTTTCAAAAGCTGCGGAATTAAAACTGTCTTTACCCTGGTTGTCCCAGGTGGCTTTCAATGCTTTCCTGCCTTGCAGGGCAGCCCAATAATTGTCCGCGATGACCGCGATGCCTTCATAACGTGCGATGCCAATGATGCGTTCGCATTTCCGGGTACCGATCACGCCTTTGATTTTAAGTGCGGCACTGTCGTCATACCCCGTCAGCCTGCTTCCGAATACAGGGCTCCGCAACACGGACGCATACACCATTCCGGGCACTTCGGCATCGATGCCAAAGACAGCGCGGCCGGATGATTTCAGCGGCACGTCCGGACGTGGTACCACCTTTCCGATCTGCTTGAAATCCTTCGGATCCTTGAGCTTCGGCTCCTTGGGTACGGGCAGTTTTGCGGCTGCTTCAGAAAGTTCGCCATAACCCAGGCTTTTACCGCTGGGGCGGTGATGTATGCGCGCATTATCGGCATAACATTCCGTTACGGGTACGCCCCATTGGGAGGCGGCCGCCTGCAGGAGCATTTCACGCGCGGAAGCGCCTACGCCCCGCATCTGCTGGTAATGTCCACGGATGGAATAGCTGCCCCCAACACTCTGTCCCTGGCCAAATATTTTGGCCCCATTCGAATTCACGATTTCCACCTGATCCAGGGGCACTTCAAGCTCTTCAGCAATCATGGTCGGGACCGACTGCCAGGTGCCCTGCCCGATCTCCGGTTTGATGTTGAATATGATGATCTTCCCGGAAGGTTCGATATGCACAAATGGCGTCAGTTGCAACGGGGCTGCCGCATCCCGGAGACTGGCGGGTTCAAAGAGACCGTTGGCCAGGCTGCGCAGCCCCAGGAAAAGCCCGGTGCCCGTCATGCCCGTGAGGCGGATAAAGTCCCTGCGTTCTAAGCTTGATCCAGTTTTTTTCATACGATGGTTTTGTATGCAAACAGGTTACTGCAATGGTTATGCTTTCATCAGGCCAGCCGCGCGATGAATGGCCGCGCGGATACGCGGGTATGTGCCACACCGGCAAATAATCCCCTGCATGGCGGTATCTATGTCCTTATCCGTGGGGTTGGGCGTCCTTTTCAGCAAAGCCACCGCCGCCATTACCTGCCCGCTCTGGCAGTACCCGCACTGCGGAACCTGCAGTTCAATCCAGGCTTTCTGCACGGCATGATCGATATTATCCGATATACCTTCAATCGTGGTGACCTTCTTGCCCGCCGCCACACTTACCGGCAGGCTGCAGGATCGTACCGGTGTGCCATCGAGATGCACCGTGCAGGCACCGCATTGCGCAATGCCGCACCCGAACTTGGTACCCTTGAGCCCTGCGAAATCGCGAATAACCCAAAGCAGGGGCATCTGGGGATCCCCTTCGAAAGAAAAATTCTTGTTGTTGAGTGTGAAACTGATCGGGGCCATACCGTATGGATTCTGTTTTGACTAAAGAAGCCTTTGAAGTTAGCTGTTTTGCATCAACCTTGTCATGATATCCCTCATTGTTTTTGGTTAAAAATTAGGCGTACTTCTCATATTAAAAAAAATTCCCTTGAAACGCTATTTCACAGAGGCGCCCGCGGTGCCGGAGAAAGAGGCGGCAGGGATCATCCGCCGAAAAGCCCTTCCCTGGCATGGCCGGGAATGCATGGATGCGCTTTTGGAACGGATCGGCCATGCACGTATTGTTATGCTGGGCGAAGCCTCACACGGAACACATGAATATTATGCCTGGCGCACCGCCATCACCAAAGCACTGATCGAGAAGAAAGGTTTCCGGTTTATCGCCGTAGAAGGCGACTGGCCCGATGCGTATCGGCTGAACCGCTATGTCAAACAGTACGAGGATGCCGGAACCAGTACTCTGGAAGTACTGCGCGCATTCAACCGCTGGCCTACCTGGATGTGGGCGAACTGGGAAATCGTATCCCTGGCGGAATGGCTGAAGGCCTTCAACAAAAACCGGCCCGTTGAACAGAAGGCAGGCTTTTATGGGCTGGATGTCTACAGCCTCTGGGAAAGCCTGTCGTCCATCAGCGATTACCTCCGCAAAGTTGATCCAGCTGCCGCACACCTAGCGCAGGAAGCCTGGCAATGCTTCGAGCCCTTCCGTCAGGATGAAGGAAGGGGATATGCACACGCTACGCACCTGGCACCCGAGGGATGCACAGACGAAGTGGTGGACCTGCTGAGCGGACTTCGCCAGCGTATGGCATCCTACAACACCGATTATGAAAATGTTTTCAATGCGGAGCAGAATGCGTTGGTGGCGGTGAACGCTGAACGGTATTACCGGGCCATGGTAAGGGGCGGACCGCATAGCTGGAACATTCGCGACCGCCACATGGCAGATACCCTGGAACGATTGCTGGATTTTCACGGACATGACGCCAAAGCCATCGTATGGGCGCATAATACGCATATCGGCGATGCACGGGCCACGGACATGGCCGGGGAAGGCATGTACAATATCGGTGAACTGGCGCGGGTGGAAAACCATGAAAACGAAGTAGCGCTGGTGGGATTCGGTTCTTATGAAGGGGCTGTGGTAGCAGGCAGGAACTGGGGCGCACCTATGCAGGTCATGCCGGTGCCACCGGCCGTCAAGGGAAGCTGGGAATACCTGAACCGAATGGCGGGGGCGCATAATCGGCTGCTGCTGGCCGAAGACCTCATGGACGATATTTTCCTGGAGCATCCAATCGGTCACCGGGCCATCGGTGTGATCTACCATCCCACGCGCGAGCAATATGGCAACTACGTTCCTTCGGTTATACCACTGCGTTATGATGCCTTTATCTACCTGGATGAAACCCGTGCCCTGCACCCGCTCCACCTGGAGCCCGACGGGCACCAGGTGCCGGAAACCTATCCGTTTGGCGTTTAAACCCGGCTTAATCAACATACCATGACCCACACATCGTCATTCAGGATCAGCAGTCCCGCTTTCGGGGATGGGGACCGTATCCCGGTGCAATTTACCTGCGATGGCAGGGATATCAACCCCGCCTTACAGTTGACCGGCCTTCCCGATAAAACGGCCAGCCTGGCATTGGTGGTGGAAGACCCGGATGCACCCTCTGGTAACTGGGTGCACTGGACCGTCTGGAATATCAAACCGGGCATGGATATCGAAGAAAACAGCATCCCCGGTACCGAGGGCATGAACGACTTCCGAAGGCATCATTATGGCGGACCCTGCCCGCCCTCTGGTACACACCGGTATTATTTCAGGGCCTATGCACTGGACAGCATGCTCTCTATCCCTGGCTCAACGGACAGGTATCTATTGGCCGAAGCGATGAAAGGCCATATCCTTGCAGAAACATCGCTGTTGGGGCTCTATACCCGCGAACGATAGGCCCAGTATAAGGCAATGTATGGCGGATCGAATCCGCGGAATAGGCACAGGGTTTACCGGGCTTTTCTACG
>JALOMP010000156.1 GCA_025455365.1 Chitinophagaceae bacterium
CCCTGGACATCCAATACAAGCGCCCGAAAAAATTCGGAGGCTCCGCCTACCTCAGCCTCCTCGAACAGGGCATACACCTGGAAGGAAGTTCCAGGAACGAACGATTCTCCTACCTCGTGGGTGTGCGTAACCGCAGCAACCGCAGCCTGCTCAGTTCACAAGAGACACAGGGCAGCTATATTCCCACTTCGTCAGACATCCAGGCCCTGTTCACATACCAGCTCAACCCGCGCTGGCAACTCGAAGCGCTCGGCAATTTTTCCAGGACAACATTCAATTTTATCCCGGAATACTCCCAACTCACCTCCTCTGTTTTTTCACCCCTGTTCAGTGCCAACATCGGGGTGGATATCTATTTTGAAGGGGCGGAGAAAGACCGGTACGCAACCAATATGTTTGGCCTCAGCGCCACGCAGCAGGTGAACAAGAACCTGCGACTGAAATGGATGGCAGGCCGCTTTGAGAACGATGAATCTGAACGGTATGATATCATCGGCGCTTACCTCTTTGGGGAACGGGATTTCGACCGCAGCAAACCTACCTTTGGGCTCATCGTGAACCCGCTGGGCGCCGGTGTCTACCACCAGTTTGCACGCAACCAGCTCAATATCGTCAACTGGACCATCGGCCACCGCGGTAACTGGGCGAACCGCAAACATGCATTGCAATGGGGACTGAACCTGGACAAAACACTGATCAACGACAAGCTTAATGAATGGGAACGCCAGGACTCCGCCGGTTACACGCTGCCCTATACCCCGGGCAGCCTCCCTTTCAGCAAAGTGATCAAGTCTTCCGCCGACCTGGATATCGACAAGGTTTCCGGGTTCATACAGGACAATATCATCCTGAGCGATACCCTGCACATGACCCTGCAGGCCGGCTTGCGGTTCTACTACAATACCCTGAACAGGGAACTGCTGCTGTCTCCTCGCGTGCAATTCTCCTGGATACCTGGAAGACAGAAAGACATCGTGCTCAAGGCGGCCGCAGGCGCCTGGCACCAGCCTCCCTTCTACCGCGAACTGAGGCGATATGATGGCACGCTCAACACGGCCCTGCTGGCACAACGCAGCTGGCAATTGGTTGCCGGTATGGACTACCAGTTCAAAGCGTGGAACAGGCCCTTCCGGATGAGTACAGAAGCATACTACAAACACATGACCCGGGTGGTTCCATACGACATCGACAATGTCCGCATCCGATATTACGGAGAGAATAACGCCAAGGCATACGCGACGGGCATTGAAATGCGGCTTACGGGTGAATTCGTGAAGGATGCGGAAAGCTGGCTGAGCATCGGTATCATGCGCACCCGGGAAAATATTGACAACGATTACTACTACGACTATTACAACAAAGACGGAGAGCTTATCACCGGTTCCACGGAAGACCAGGTAGTGGCCGACAGTGCACAGGTGGATGTTGGCTGGTTACGCAGGCCCAGCGACCGGCTGTTTACGATGGGACTTTTCTTCCAGGACTACCTTTCCACCAACAAGAATTTCAAGGTCCATATCAACCTGCTTTTCGGCAGCAACATGCCCTATAATATCCCCAACAGCGTTAAATACCGAAACGCCCTGATCATTGAACCCTATATCCGCGCAGACATTGGGTTCAGCGCACTGCTCATGGACAGTGAACGTGCCTCCCGAAGAAGCCACAGTCCTTTCCGCGATTTTGAGAACATATGGCTCAGCCTGGAAGTATTCAATCTCCTCGATCGCCGCAATACCATCTCCTATCTGCTGATCAAGGATTTTTCCAATACCGTTTTCACGGTTCCCAACCGGCTCACCCCCCGTTTGCTGAACATCAAGCTGCTCGCGCGTTTTTAACGAAAATTTCGTTTTCCCACATCCTGTGAATAATTAACTTTAGGGAGCATCCCGGTCAAATAATTATATTTGAAACGAAGGTGTGTACGTAAAACCCGTTCCCGGTCCAATATTGTGAACCTAAAAATACCGTGCTTTGACAGAAACGATCATCAACCTCGAATCCGTTAACCCGCTGGAGTTTTTCGGAGTAAACAACGGAAAACTCGATATTCTCAAAAAGAAATTCCCTCTCTTAAAGATCCTGAGCCGCGGCACGCAGATTAAGCTCAGCGGTTCCCCCGAACAGATCGAAAGCGCCAAGGAAAAAATAGAGCTGCTTATCCAGTACCTGGAACGCAACGGCCACGTGAGCGAGAATTATTTTGAGCAAATCCTCGGCGGCGACGACCAGGAAACGGTTGACCATTTCACCGAGCGGAATCCCAATGAAGTACTGGTATTCGGGCCCAACGGGAAATCCGTCCGCGCCCGCACGGCCAACCAGAAGAAGATGGTCCAGATGTCAGAAAAGAATGACATCATCTTTGCCATCGGACCCGCCGGTACCGGCAAGACATATACCGCCGTTGCGCTCGCCGTGCGCGCGCTGAAAAACAAGATGGTCAAGAAGATCATCCTCACCCGTCCGGCGGTGGAAGCCGGCGAAAGCCTCGGTTTCCTGCCCGGCGACCTCAAAGAGAAGATCGATCCCTACCTGCGTCCACTATACGATGCGCTGGACGATATGATCCCGGCCGACAAGCTCGGGTATTACATGAGTACCCGCGTGATCGAAATCGCCCCGCTGGCTTACATGCGCGGGCGAACCCTGGACAATGCGTATATCATCCTCGATGAAGCGCAAAACGCCACGGACCTCCAGATCAAGATGTTCCTCACCCGCATCGGCGCCAATGCCAAGGCCATTATTACCGGCGACCTCAGCCAGGTGGACCTTCCGAAGAACCAGCGCAGCGGGCTGGATAAAGCCATCCGCATCCTGAAGAACATCGACGGGATCGCGCACATCGAACTGGACGAAGAGGATGTAGTGCGCCACCGCCTGGTAAAGGCCATCATCCGCGCATACGACAAGGAAAAAGACCGCGAGGGATATAACAACAATGGTTAACCGATTTTTAGGAACGATCCTCGTTGCCCTGGCAGCCATTGCGGCCTGCTCAGACCCACAGGGTTTTAAGAAACCCGAGGACCCGCTGGATGCCAGCCGGGAATTCGTGCGCGCGGTACTGGACGGCAATTACGAAAAAGCAGAGAAATACGTGCTGCCTGAAGAAGATGATATCGCCCTGTTCCAGCGATACCGCAATTATATGAACAAGCAGCCGGCCGAGGAAAAACGCAACCTCAAGTAATCAAACATCATCATCAACAAGGTGGAAGCTGAAAGCGATTCCGTGTCAATCGTGAATTTCCAGAATTCATGGAGCAATAAGCCGGCGGATCTCCGGGTGGTGCGCCGGGACGGGGAATGGTATATCGATTTCAAGTACACATTCTCCGGAAAAGACATAATCGAATAGGCTGATGTTGCGGCAAATACTCCTCGTGGCCCTTGGCAGCGCCCTCGGCGGAATCGCGAGGTTCCTGGCCAGTAAAGGTTTGTATGACGCCGCCCCCATGCAATTCCCCCTGCCTACTTTGGTTGTAAATATACTGGGCTGTTTCCTGATAGGCCTCTTCTACGCCATTTCGGAAAGGACCGGGTTGATGACCGCAGACACCCGGCTCTTCCTCACCACCGGCCTCTGTGGAGGGTTCACCACCTTCTCCGCTTTCGCATATGAAAATATTGTGCTGATGCGAAACGGGGCCTATAGCATGGTCCTCGTCTATATCACGGCCAGCGTGGTAATGGGGATCCTGGCAACCTTCCTGGGGATGAATCTTTTCAAGTAGTTCACAGTTCACGGATCACGGTTCACGGCAAAAAGCCAGCTCTGTGATCTGTGAACTGTGAACCATGAACCCCTTTTTTGGTCTTCCCGTAAATTCCTTTAGGTTTGTAAGACATACCAAACTATGCTTACAGTATTACATCCCTGGCATGGCGTGCCTCCCGGCGACCAGGCGCCGCGCATTGTGAACGCCGTTATTGAAATCCCCAAAGGGGAGCGCGCGAAATATGAAATCGACAAGCCCAGCGGCTTGCTGAAAATGGACCGCGTGATCCATTCTTCCTTCCATTATCCCATCAACTACGGATTCATCCCGCAGAGCTATGGTGATGACAAAGACCCGCTCGATATCCTGGTGCTTTCCAGCATCAGCGTGCAGGCGCTTACCCTGGTGGAGGCCAAGGTGATCGGCGTCATGCAGATGGTGGATAGCGGGGACGCCGATGATAAAATCATCGCCGTAGCCAACCGCGACCCAAGCGTGAACTATATCAATAATATCGAAGAAATGCCCCCGCACTTCTTCCAGGAATTGAGACATTTCTTCGAAGAATACAAGAAACTGGAAAACAAAACGGTGATCGTGGAGGAGTTCCAGGACAAGGCCACCGCCCTGAAGATCATTTCCGAAGCCCTCCTGTTTTACAAAGAGACCTTCAAGAACGGATGATGAATAATCCCCTAAACAAACCAACCATGGATATGCAGCTCCTGATCGTGCTGATCATCATCGGTTTTGCCGCCGGATTTACCAGCGGCATGGTGGGTATTGGCGGAGGCCTTGTGATCGTCCCCGCCCTCGTGTATTTCCTGGCCTTCTCCCAACACCAGGCGCAGGGCAACTCCCTTGCCCTCCTGCTTTTTCCCGTAGGCATCCTGGGCGTGATCAATTATTACAAAAAAGGATACGTAGACTTCCGTTTTGCAGCCCTGCTGGCCATAGGATTCGTGGCTGGCAGCTACCTGGGCAGCAGGTTCGCCCTCAGCCTGCCGCAGGATACCGTGAAGAAAATCTTCGCCGTACTGATGATCGTCCTGGCCGTCAAGATGCTTTTTTTTGATAAGAAGTAGGTTTTTTGTTCATGGTTCATGGTTCATGGTTCATGGTTGACGGTTGACGGTTAACAGTTGACGATTGACCAATAACGATGAACGACTGCCGCAACACTTTGTTAATACCGGCAATCCCCTATGGAAATCGATTGACCAGGCATCCTTTTGACAGGAAATTGAAGGAACTTTATACCGGATGCCTGCCGACTACGCCCATATATCCGACCAGCAACTGCTCCAACGCTTTCACCAGACAGGTGACAATCATTGGTTAGGGGTTATGCTGGAACGATACACCCTCCTGCTCTTCGGCGTATGCATGAAGTACCTTAAAAACGAAGAGGAATCAAAAGATGCCGTTCAACAGATTTTCCTGAAAGCGCTGACGGAACTGCCCAAGTACAACGTGACCTATGTAAAGAGCTGGCTGTACACCATCGCCAGGAACCATTGCCTGATGAAATTGCGCGACAAACCCCGCCAGCCCGTGGAAATACAGGATTACATGCCCCTCGTATCCGGGGAAGAGGACGACGAGAAACTGGTCCACCTGGTGAAAGACAGGCAATTTGCGTTGATGGAACAGGCCCTGGCGGAACTGGCACCCGAACAACGAACCTGCGTGGAGGAATTCTATCTCGGTCGCAAAACCTACCAGCAGATTGCGGAAAAGACGGGCTTCAACTATATGCAGGTTAAAAGCTATATTCAAAATGGAAAAAGAAACCTGAAAATTCTCTTGCTGAAGAAACTGGGGGAAGCATGAAAGACAACTGGGAAGACATATTGGGTAAACATACGCAACTGGATCCTCAAAAACTGATGGACTACCTGGAGGGCAAACTGAACGACCGGGAAAAACATGAAGTGGAGTCCATGTTAGCGGATTCCGCTTTCATGGATGACGCGCTGGAAGGACTGTCACAGGTTAAAGACAAGCACAAGATTGCCGTGATCCTGCATGAATTGAACACGCAACTCAAGAAAAATGCAAAGGCCCGGAATCGCGTAACCGCCCTTCGACAGCTCAGTTTTCCCGGATGGCTGCTCTTCACCACGGTCACCATCATCCTGCTGATCCTGCTCGCTTATATTATTTATAAAATGTATACGACACCCGCCGCTTAGAAATAATATCCGGAATTATTTTTGCCGTTTCCATTAATTTCCATTGCTTTACAGGAATAACCTCGTCAGAAACACCTTGCCGGGCTGCCCGGCGACACCTTACTCAACGATTTCCTGCTTGAATAACCCCCTGGTTTGATTATTGACCAAAACCAACTGCAACAAAAAAGTCCGGCTGAACACCGGACTTTTTTAATGTCTTCCCGTTACCCCTACTGGTACTGGATATACAAAGGCAGTGGCTTGAGCTTCATGAGATCCTGGGGCTCCATGAACTTATGCGGCGGACGCTTGAGATCGTTCTTGTAGAACAACTTGAACCCCGTAAACTGCACCGGCTCTTTATGAATGAATGAACGGTAGGTATTGACTTTTTTGGCAGGTTCACCCCAGCCGTCCATATGCATCACAATCTGCACTTCGGGACTGGTTTTGATAGCACGATAATTGGTTACCATCGCTTGCGTGAAACGATGAACCACGAATATCTTAGGCGGCAGGTTGTTTTCCCGCACCAGTTTGGAAAGGAAATTTGTGCAGTAATTTATGTCGGCCGCGTCATACGTACCGATGGCTTTTCCTGGTGCCTGTCCGCCCTTCATGGAGAACTCCGGATCAATGCCCAAGTGAACATTCGGCTTTTTCAGATACTCCACGAACTCCGGCAGTTCGCTCTGGATCGTACTCAGGCCCACCTGGATATCGATGAATACAATCGCGTTGATTTCCTCGGCCATCGCAAGGACTTTGTCGATTTCCTTGAACGGCATGCGAAGACGGTACTTGCCATCCTTGCCCGGGGCTCCCTGCGCCGTTACGGCGATATAATGCAAGGCTGGTTGCACCGGCGTTTCCGGATCGGCCTTTTCCCATTTAGCCACCTCCCCTTTGAGTTTGGCAAGCATCTGGTCCTTCGGCA
>JALOMP010000157.1 GCA_025455365.1 Chitinophagaceae bacterium
CGCCCTGCAAATCGGTGCTTTTCTTCAGACCGCACTACACCACTGCCACCAGGATGCTATCATTTCGTATCCCCGGGATTGGCGAGCGGAGAATCATCTGCAGATTGCGCACGCTCCTCATTTCAACAGTTCCCGGAGATAAACTTCAAAATCCTTACCGCTGCCCATCACCAACTTGCCTGCGTTGTTGCGCTCAAATGGTACGCCGTTTTCAATCCGCCGGACGATACCTTCCCGGTCGATGAAAATATTCCGCGGGAAGAGGGTCATGCCAATAGAGTCCGTGAAGGCCCTGGCATCGGTAATATGCTGGAAATCGAACCGGTGCTTTTCGAGGAACTGCTGCACATCCTTTTTGCTTTCAAACGTTACCGCCACAAAGTGAATGGAATCCCCAAAAGCCTGCCTGAAGCGATTCAGCACCGGCATTTCCTCTACGCAGGGCGGGCATTTGATAAACCAGAAATTCAGCAGCACGGGTTTACCCCGCAGGGCATCCATGTTAAAAGAACGGCCCTCCATCGTTTTCAACCCAGGCATGACCCAGGGCTTGTTAAGATAGGCCCCCTCCTTGAATCCTACGTTTTGTGGGATATTCGACTCGCTGTATTTGACCAGGAGGTCCACCTGGTATACAATACTGTCCCCGGACCGGCGGATTTCAGCCATCGTTTCCTGCACGGTCATCTGGTTTCCCAGGTCTTTGAAAGGCTGGAGCATCATTTCCTTTGCTTTCACAAAACCCTGTTCATCGTAAATCTTTCCATCGCGTGCCTGGTAATACTTCGCCTGGGCCTGTGCCATGTTCAGGCGTCCCAGGCATAATCCGCAAATCAGCAAAAGTCTCAGGTGCATGGTGTGCATTTTTTTGAACCCTTGATTCACGTCCACGTGGGCCGGGCCAATCGCCTCGATTCCTTGCCAAATAAATATACCAAGAAATGTTTTGCATTGATAAGCCGAGGTGCGAAACCTTCATTCAAAGCGTCAAAGCCTTATTGGGCGATTGCGCCCGCCAATGAATCAGAAAAACAGGTCAGAAATGACAAACAGCGCGAACACCACACTGGCGATGCCGTTGGCGGTCATGAAAGCCAGGTTGACGCGACTCAAATCTGTTGGCTTGACCAGTGAATGCTGATAGATGAGCATCCCCACAAACACCGCGCAGCCCAACCAGTAGAGCCATCCGAAGGAACCATAGATTCCCGCGCCAACGATGCAGGTCGCCGAGAGCAGGTGCAGGATCTCCGATACGCGCAATGCTTTCGACTTGCCCAGCCAGGACGGAATGGAATAGAGTTGATGCTGTTTATCGAATTCCTCGTCCTGCAAGGCATAGATGATATCAAATCCACTGACCCAGAAAATCACGGCAAAGGAAAACAGGATGGGCAGCAGGGCGAATTTTCCCGTAACCGCCAGGTAGGCGCCGATGGGTGCGAGGCTCAGGCCCAGTCCCAGGATCAGGTGGCAGAGCGGCGTGAAACGCTTGGTATAACTATATCCCAGCACCACGGCCAGGGCTACAAAAGAAAGATAAAAGCAAAGCGGGTTAATAAACCAGGTGGTGGCGATAAAGAGTATGCACATCAGGATGGTAAATGCCAGCGCATTGCCGGCAGAAATGACGCCGGCGGGTATCTCGCGGATGGCTGTACGGGGATTTTTAGCATCGAAGCGACGGTCGAGGTAGCGGTTGAAGGCCATCGCGGCACTCCGCGCGAAGACCATGCAAAGGATCACGAGCAGGAATGTAATGCCCAACTCATTGACAGACGCAGGTGCAAGAATTCCCGAATGCCATCCGGGAACCGTACTATGGGCGCTATCTGGCGACTGCATCACCGCAAGGAAAAATCCGATCAACGCAAAGGGCATCGCGAAGATGGTGTGGGAGAATTTTATAAGGGAGAGATAGTTTTTTATGGATGACAAGTAAATTCTATTTAGGGGTTAGGTGGGAGGTGGAAAGGTTCTGCAAAAATTGATTGTTTGAACTGCAAATTTGAGGGTTTATCGCCACAGATCACCATTGGAATTTCAAAATTTCGATTCACTAATACAGGTCCGAAATCCCAGATCCGTATTCCTGGATATCCTTTCTACATTCTAAATACTAACGATCCCCTTCTATCTTTCATCCTGGCTCATTCCGTCCCGGCACAGTTCCCACAATACAACCCCCACCGCCACAGAAATGTTCAGGGAATGTTTCATGCCCATCTGGGGAATCTCGATGGCGCCCTTGCATAGGGGAATCAGATTCTCCTGCACCCCGTTGGCTTCATTACCAAATACAAGGGCGATTTTCTCGCCGGGCGTATACGACAGATCCTGTAATTCGATACTGCCCTGCACCTGTTCCACCGCCCAAACCTCGTATCCATCGCTTTTAAGGGATTCGATCGCACCCCATGTGGTTGGAAAATATTTCCAGGAAACGGTTTCGGTGGCACCAAGGGCGGTCTTTTGGATATCCCGGTGCGGAGGCTGGGGCGTGTAGCCACAAAGAAAGATCGCCTCAATCAAAAAAGCATCAGCCGTCCGGAAAACACTGCCCACGTTGTGCATACTCCGGACGTTGTCCAACACCAGCACGATGGGTATTTTGGCCGATGCCCTGAAATCATCTACCGACTTGCGCTGAAGCTCGGACATGGTCTTTTTCTGCATGAAGCAAAGATACAGTTGGTTCATGGTTCATAGTTCTTGGTTCATGGTAACAGCCTCCTTCCTCGAACCATGAACTACGAACTATGAACCATGAACTATTCCTTCACCAACTTCAACATCACTTTCTCCCCACCCGGGTTGCTCACACGAACCATATACACCCCGCGGGGCCACGACTGGGCCTGCAGCGGAACTGTATTCTTTCCGGCGAAAAGACTGACTTTGCGCGTGGCGATCCGACGTCCGGAGATGTCCACAACTTCCAGGTCCACAACCTGGTTGCCTTTGGAATCAATGTACAGGGTCCCCCCACCGGTGAAGGGATTCGGATATGATGACAGGTGGATCGTTCCCGGGTAGGTATAGGTCCAGTCGGCGCATGCGCCTTTATTCGGCAGATTCAGGTCGATCCATTGCAACCTCGATGAAATCCAGGATTTCAAGGTGGAAATTTCCCCGGAATAAGTGGTCGGGATCGGATCCGGATTCGGCCATACGTACTGCCCGAGGATCGGCCAGCGCGTATGCTGCCGGGGTTGGGCTTCGCTGAGCAGGTTGCTGACGGAATCAATCAGCTGGTTAACACGGGAAAGGCTAAGCGAAGTCTGGCGTGCCGCTTCCCAACGGCAACGAAGTCCGCCGGCGAAAGCCGTATCGCCCATCAGCCGTTCCCACCAGAAAGGCACGAGCCCGGCGCCGTCACCCGGGCAGGTATAGTTGAACATATAGGCCCAGCCGGAGACCTCGCTGCCGCTGCAATAGTTCGCATTTCTAAAGGCCAGGTCATAATCCCAAACGGGACCAGCCACGATCCTGCGGTCTTTGCTGTCCCGATCCTTATAGAAATAGGAACTGAGGCGGTAGCCATCCACATTCCGGCTCACCTCATTGACGATGAAGTAATCCATAAAAGTGGAAAGGTTAGCAAACCTGCGTACACCCTCCACCGGATCCTGGTATTTGGGACCGTTCAGGGCAAATTCGAAGCTGTCCACATAGCTCTTGATATAGGCTTTCTGCTGTTCTGTAATATCACTCGCTTTGGGTTCCACATAGGAATACTGACGGGTGTTGTTATTCGTGGAATTCGGGGGCTTGATTTGGGAAAACCAGCCGTTGGGCTCTTTGTCGAGGCTGAAAATATATCCACCCGTCAGGGCATCGCCCGTATTATCCGTCTTGGACATCTTTGTGATGTTCACGCGGCCGGCATCCCGCTTGATTCTTTCCATAAACACGTACACACCCCGGTAATCATTATTCACAATCACTTCCACAAAACGACAGTTCGCCGCCCAGTGGCCCAGTTCGCGGCTCATGGTATAGGCCAGGAAGTTCCGCATCAGGGTCTTATCCGTGTACGGCGCGTACAGTACCCAATCGCTCTCCTCCGGCATCCCGAACATGGACAAATCCTGCGAGGATGTACCATTTGACTTGCGCAGTTCAATGCTGTAGGATTTCTGCGGGAACATCTGGGAACTCTGCCCTCGGATTTCGATGCCGATTTTCCCGTTGTAATGATTGAACGGATCGGTGATATTGTTTCGCTGGTTTTCGCCATTATAAATGATCCCCATGTCCGCGATGATCTTAGGATCGTCCAGGATTTCCTGGCCATTGGTATTGATCACGATGATGGGCAGGTTGGAGGAGGTCAGGTTGACCGATTGGGCGTATGGCTTAAAACTCAGTACAAGCAGGCCAAAAGCAAGTAGAAATCGTTTCACAGAGCTTCATTTCCAGTAAAAGTACTGCCGGGAGGCCGGATTTGAAAGTATTTATACACGGCACTTTTGTAGTTTTTCACATACCCCCGACTGCATCCGATAACCTGCTCTCTTTCTTACATTTGCGTTCCTGCCGGCCCGGGCGGGAACTGAACCGAAGTATATGAGTAAAAGCAAGGCCGATACCCCATTGATGCAGCAGCACCGGGCGATCAAACAAAAATACCCAGACGCCATCCTCCTTTTCCGGGTGGGCGATTTCTATGAAACATTCGGACAGGACGCCGTCACCGCGTCAGGCATCCTTGGCATCACCCTTACCAAAAGGAACAATGGCAGCGCATCCGAATCCGAACTCGCGGGTTTTCCCCATCATTCGCTCGACACCTACCTGCATAAACTGGTAAAGGCCGGCTACCGGGTAGCCATCTGCGACCAGCTCGAGGATCCAAAGCTCGCCAAAGGCATCGTTAAGCGCGGCGTGACGGAACTGGTGACCCCGGGTGTTGCCACACATGATAAACTGCTTGAACACCACAGCAATAATTTCCTGGCAGGTATTCATTTCAGTGAGCAGACCCATGGCATCGCTTTCGTGGATATGTCCACCGGGGAGTTCTTCACGGCGGAAGGAGACATGGAATATATGGACAAGCTGCTGCAGACACTTCAGCCGGCGGAAGTCATCTTTCAGCGCAGCCACCAGAAAACCTTCAAGGAAACCTTCGGCAAGAAATTCTACACCTATGCCCTGGAGTCCTGGATTTTCGAGGAGGCATACGGGCGGGAAAGCCTGCTGAAGCAATTCGGCACCCATTCCCTGAAAGGATTCGGCATCGAAGACTTCCACGAAGGGGTGATCGCCGCGGGCGCCATCCTGCACTACCTGAAGGACACCGAGCATCCCAACCTGCACCATATCACATCCATCCAGCGTATCAACCGCGAGGATTACCTCTGGATGGACCGTTTCACCATCCGCAACCTGGAACTGATACAGAGCCCTTCCGAAAACGGCCATACCCTTTTAAAAACACTCGACCAGACCGTGTCCCCGATGGGCGCAAGGCTGTTGAAGCGATGGCTCGTACTACCGTTGCTGGATAAACGAAGAATTGAGGAGCGATTGGACCTGGTCAGCTGGCTGGTGGCTGAAACCGATTTCCGGAACAAGCTTGTCCAGCATATCAAACAATGCGGCGATGTTGAACGGCTGGCCAGCAAGATTCCCGCTAAAAAAATAAACCCGCGCGAATTGCTGCAACTGGCCAGGGGCCTGCAACACATCGCGCTCATCAGGGGCGAAGGGAGCCTGTCCGGCAACCCCTACCTGCAAAGGCTTTCAGATGCCCTGAATCCATGCCAGTTTATCCAGGAAAAAATCCTGCGCACCATCCGGGAGAACCCGCCCGCCCTCGCCAGCAAGGGCGACGTGATCGCCGATGGCGTGGATGCGGACCTGGACAGCCTGCGAAAAATCGCCACGGGCGGCAAGAATTACCTGGTGGAACTGCAGCAGACAGAGGCGATGGAAACCGGTATCCAGAGCCTCCGTATCGGCTTCAACAACGTGTTTGGCTATTACCTCGAAGTAAGCAATGCCCAAAAACACAAGGTGCCGGCCAACTGGATCCGTAAACAAACCCTTGCAAACGGTGAACGGTATATCACCCCCGAACTGAAAGAATACGAAGAAAAGATTACCGGGGCAGAGGAGAAAATCCTGCAAATTGAAGCTGGTATCTACGACCAGCTCCTGCAGGAATTGCAGGACTATATCGCGCCCATGCAGGTAAACGGCCATATGCTGGCCATCATGGACTGCCTCTGCTGCTTCGCGCAAAATGCTCTCCAGTTCAAATACCGCCGGCCGCAGTTTCATGAAGGACGGCAATTGGATATAAGGGGCAGCCGCCACCCGGTTATTGAACGAAACCTGCCGCCGGACGAGCCCTTCGTTCCGAACGATATCTTCCTGGACCCGGACGAACAACAGATCATCATCCTCACGGGCCCGAACATGAGCGGCAAAAGCGCCTTGCTCCGGCAAACTGCCCTGGTTACCCTGATGGCGCATATGGGGAGCTTCGTGCCGGCAGACTCGGCCGAAATTCCCCTGACCGACAAGATTTTTACGCGGGTAGGTGCATCTGATAACCTGAGCGGCGGAGAATCAACGTTCATGGTCGAAATGAATGAAACAGCCAGCATCATCAATAATATCTCTCCCAGGAGCCTGATATTGCTGGATGAGATTGGCAGGGGTACATCCACGTACGACGGCATTTCCATCGCCTGGAGCATCGTGGAATACCTGCATGCCTCCCCTGCCCGGCCCAACACTCTCTTTGCCACACATTACCATGAACTCAACG
>JALOMP010000158.1 GCA_025455365.1 Chitinophagaceae bacterium
TCGAAGGTTACATCGAAATTTGCTTCGGCCAGCAGGCTGAACGCTTTGCTGAGCGGTACCTGGTAGCCCGCACCCAGGATGATCCTGGGCGCCGTCAGTTCCGTCGTTTTTACCGGTATGTCATTATTTGTCAGGTAAAGGACTTCCTTCTCCTTCTCCGTAAATGTAAAATTCCACGCATTGAAAGTCGTGGTCAGGTCGCGTACCGATGCACCGAGTCGCCACCGCTTTGTTCGGTACTGTATCCCCGCATCCAGCCCGAATCCCCAGGCTTTGGCAAAACTTCCCACACTCCGGTGGATCACCTTTGCATTGGCGCCAAAACTCAGGCTCTTATCCTCTGTCTGCAGGAGTTGCTGCGCATAGGAGAAGAGAAATGCATAGTCGGCCGAAGAAAAGGAACGCACGTTGTTGTAGTTAATGCTGCCGTCCGGTTCTACCAGGAAAAGCGTATTGGGGATATCATCCACGGCAAAACGGAGGAAGGATATGCCGATGGTCCTCTTCTTATCACTGAGGGGCAATGCGATGCTGGCATAATCGTACTTGCCGATACCGGCGAAATACTCGGCATGCATGATATGCAGGATGGGATATTCCTTTACTTGCACCAGCCCCGCGGGGTTCCAGTAGCCAGCGGTGCCGTCCTCAACACTACCTACCTGCGCGCCACCCATGGACAGTCCCCTGGCCCCGGCCCCGATATTCAGGAACTCATTGGAATACTTACGGAACTGGGCTTGAACCAGGAAAGGCAGAACAAATAAAATGGCCAGGAAAAGTCGTCGGTTTCGTGGATTCATCAGGCAGATTTTCCGGTAAGCTGTTTTTTCATAGATTCCTTGGAAGCGGGAAACGATGCCCGGCACGCAAATGTACATAACGGGCGCTTTCTAACACCTTCAGCCACAATCTTTTCGAAACAGTATAACGCCTTAATTGTCAGAATATTGCCTTTCATTGGGCATGCGGCGCTTCTGTCATACATTTGCGAAAATTTTTCGTATGACCCTGATTGAAGAGCTGAAGTGGCGCGGGATGTTACAGGATATCATGCCCGGGACAGAAGAACAGTTAAACAAAGAGATCACCACCGGCTATATCGGGTTTGACCCCACCGCGGAAAGCCTCCATATTGGGAGCCTGGTACCCATCCTCCTGCTCCTACATCTCCAGAAAGCAGGCCACAAGCCGGTTGCCCTGGTAGGGGGAGCCACCGGAATGGTGGGCGATCCCAGCATGAAAAGCGAGGAACGCAACCTGCTGGGAGAAGAAGACCTGCAACGCAATGTGGCCGGCATCAGGCGGCAGCTGGAAAAATACCTTGATTTCACGCCCGGAAAACCCAATGCAGCGGAGCTGGTGAACAATTACGACTGGTTCCGGGAAATCTCCTTCATCAGTTTCCTGCGGGATGTGGGCAAGTATATCACCGTGAACTACATGATGTCCAAGGACAGCGTGCGCAAACGGATTGAGGGCGAAACCGGCATCAGTTATACGGAATTTGCCTACCAGCTCATGCAGGGATATGATTTCTACTGGTTATATGAAAACAAGGGCTGCAAACTGCAGATGGGTGGTAGCGACCAATGGGGCAACATCACCACCGGTACAGAACTCATCCGCCGCAAAGCATCCGGAGAGGCCTTTGCCTTTACCTGCCCGCTGATCACCAAGGCGGACGGAGGTAAGTTCGGAAAGACGGAGAAAGGAAACGTTTGGCTGGACCCCGAAAGGACATCGCCCTACCAATTCTACCAATTCTGGCTGAATGCGGCAGACTCGGATGCAGAAAAGTGGATCAGGATTTTCACCTTCCTCGACCCCCATGCGATCGAATCGCTGGTAGCGCAACACCGACAGGATCCCGGAGCAAGAACCCTGCAGAAGGCACTGGCCAGGGAGATCACCATTTTCGTTCACGGACAATGGGAATATGAAGCAGCCCTGCAAACAACGGAAAAATTGTTTGCCGGCGATGCCGTTGAAAATATCCGCTCCCTGTCTGAAAAAGAATTGCTTGATTCACTGGATGGTGTGCCGCAGTTTGCCATTCCAAGGGCAAAAATCGATGCGGGCATCGATATCATTAGCCTGCTTGCGGAGTCCGGTATATTCCCCAGCAAGGGCGAAGCACGAAAGACCCTTCAGGGGGGCGGCGTCAGCGTCAACAAAGGCAAGGTTTCGGACGTATCCCAGGTTATCGACAACAGCTGGCTGCTGCAGGACCGATACCTGCTGGTGCAGAAAGGCAAGAAAAACTACTTCCTGCTGAAAGCAGAATAACCGGCCTGCGTGTTACACAGGCCGGCTTTTCGTCGGGGTACAGGAATCAGGCCCTCTCCTGCTTCAGCAGGGTGCCCGTTGGAGAAAAAATGGCCTGCCATTTAATGGTTCCGATAAAAAATTCCGCTTTATACTGGCCATTCCTGAGTTTCCACTGGATAGCAGTGGCATTCGGGTAGCGACTGGCAAAGGCCGTGCGTACAGCGGCCGGCACTGCTGCAGCGCTGATATTGTTGCCCCCTCCTCCATTAGGATTGTCTTCCACTTTGCCTGAACCTGAACCCGCACCAGAAGCGATCTGGTCAGTGGTTTGCGGCAGTTTGTCTTTAGAGCAGGATGCAACGGAAAGTGCCGTGGCGAGCAGGATAACGGTGAAGGTCTTCATGGCTTTTTGTTTTTTTTGATGATTGTCGGTTTAATTTCGGATCGATCGTTGACCGAAACTATACGGCAATGCATGCATCAAAAAACGCAGGTCACCCAACCGGAAAAAACGGCAGCCCTACGGGAACCAGGTAGATGTAAACCGGAAAACCGCAACCAGGAAAAAGTGGTTAAGAATGAACTTTGTTCAGGGAATCCAATTCCATCAGGAATTTTCGCTCCTTCACCAGGTAGCCGTTGCCCTTTTCGCAAAAATGAACGATGAGGTGTTCGATACTCAATGGGTTCCCTTCGGGAATGTCCGCCACATTGGTGTGACGCATCGAATGCCCGTCAATGATGATAACAAGACCGGAGCCAATGGCTTCCATTTGGTTTCCGCCCGTCACCAGCATCCCGGTGTCTTCTCCCAGGCCGATGCCGATGCAGGAAGGGTTCGTGGCTACAGCCTGTGCAAGCCGGCCGAAGCGGCCACGTTTCTCAAAATGTGAATCGAAGATGACGGAATTCATGAACCCCAGGCCCGTGGTTATTTTCACTTCGCCCTTAAGGTGCGCGCGCGTGGCGTTGCCTTCATAAATCATGGTCTGGCTCATGGCCATCGCCCCGGCTGAAGTGCCTGCAATGACAAAATCATCTTGCTGGTATCGCTGGTGCAGGACCTGCAAAAACTCGGTACCGCCAAAAATGGCGCTGAGTCGCATCTGGTTGCCCCCGCTAAACATCACGCAATCACATGCCCGGATTCTGTCCACATACTCTTTCCTCATCGCGTCCTCCCGGTTCCGGATATGCATGACATTGATGCGGGTACAGCCCAGCTTTCCGAATGCATCGAGATAGTTGTTTCCCACTTCATAGGGAATCATGGATGCCGTGGTCACCACTTCAATGCTGGCATTCGTACCTCCGTTCTCCGCCACAATGCGACGCAGGATACCCAGTTCAAAAAAATTAAGATTGCTGCGGTGGACCTCGCCTGTCTCCAGGTCAGTCCCCTTGTCCTCTGCGCCGCCGATGGCAATGAGTTTTCCCCTGGGCTTCATGCTTGGAATCGAATGGATTATCGGCAAAAATAACGCAAATGCCGGGAATGGATTGTGGGAAGGGAAAAATCAATATATTGGTTATGATCAAAGTTCGATGATCAGGATTCGTTGACTGGTTTCATTTTTCATAGACCAGCTCCGGGACAAGCACATTTTATCATAAGATGGTCCTGGCCATTGAACATCGAACCTTGAACGCTGCATTTCAAAACCTGAACCCCGACCATTGACATGAGAATAATCGACATAAAAGTCCTTAAAGGACCTAACTACTGGAGCATACGGCGAACCAAACTGATCCAGATGCGGATCGACCTGGAAGAAATGGAAAACCATCCTACCAATACGCTGGAAGGTTTCCGTGAACGCCTGGAAAACATGTTCCCCAGCTTGTATGAACATCGCTGCAGCGTAGGTACACCCGGCGGCTTCTTCCAGCGCGTGGAAGAAGGAACCTGGATGGGCCATGTGATTGAACACATCGCCCTCGAACTCCAAACCCTGGCAGGGATGGACTGTGGTTTCGGGCGCACGCGGGGCACGGGCAGTAAGGACGGCGAATATTTTGTGGTGTTCAGTTATATGGAGGAGGATGCCGGCGTATATACGGCAAAGGCATGCATGAGAATTGCCGAAGCGTTGATCAACAATACTCCCTACCCGCTGGAAGAAGATATTCAGAAACTCAGGGAAATCAGGGAAGATACCCGACTGGGACCATCCACCGGCTGCATAGTGGATGAAGCGGTGCGCAGGGGCGTACCCTTTATAAGGCTCAACAAGCAAAGCCTTGTACAGCTGGGATATGGCGTCCACCAGAAACGCATACGGGCTACCATCGCAAGCACCACGTCTAACATTGCCGTTGATATCGCGTGCGACAAGGAAGAAACAAAAATGCTGCTGGAAGCGGCGGAAATCCCGGTTCCTAGGGGCACCGTGATCAGGACCCTCGACGGATTAAAAGACGCGGTGGAACGATTCGGCTACCCGCTGGTGATCAAACCCGTAGACGGCAACCATGGCAAAGGCAATACCACCAATATCACTACCTGGGCACAGGCGGAGAAAGCCTTTGAAGCAGCCAAGCAATACAACCGCACCCTGATTGTGGAAAAATTCATTACGGGCTACGATTTCCGGGCGCTGGTTATCAACTATAAATTCATTTGCGCCGCCTTGCGCACACCCGCGAGCGTGGTGGGCGATGGTGTCCACAGCATACAGTGGCTGGTGGATGAAACCAACAAGGACCCGAGGCGGGGGTACGGGCATGAAAAAGTTCTTACCCAGATCAAAATAGACGATTTCGCATGGAAAATGCTCAACGATATCGGGTATACGCTCGATACCGTGCCGGCCTTGCATGAAAGGGTCCTGCTGAAGCCCACGGCCAATCTTTCCACCGGCGGTACGTCCACCGACGTAACCGACGAGGTTCACCCCGCCAATATTTTCCTTTTTGAACGAATCGCCAAGATCATCGGGCTGGATATCTGCGGGATTGACATCATGGCAAGCGACTTACGTACACCCATAACCGAAAACGGGGGCGCCGTCCTGGAAGTCAATGCGGCGCCGGGTTTCCGCATGCATATTGACCCCGCGGAGGGCCTGGCCCGCAACGTGGCGGAACCGGTGGTGGACATGCTGTTCCCACGGGGGCACAGCGGCAGGATACCCATCGTGGCCGTCACCGGCACCAACGGGAAAACAACTACCACGCGGCTTACCGCGCATATCGCCAAACAGGCGGGCAAAAAAGTGGGTTATACCACCTCGGACGGCGTTTATATCCAGAACCAGCTGATGATGAAGGGCGATTGCACAGGCCCTGTATCGTCCCAGTTCGTACTGAAAGATCCCACGGTGGACTTCGCCGTCCTGGAATGTGCGCGGGGTGGCATCCTCAAATCGGGACTGGCTTTTGAAAACTGTGATGTGGCAATCGTAACCAACGTGGCGGCCGACCATATCGGCCTGGGAGGAATACAGACAGTGGAGCAGATGGCCAAAGTGAAGGCCGTTGTGCCTGAGACCGTCTTCCCCCATGGATTTGCCATCCTGAATGCCGACGATGACCTGGTGTATAAAATGAAAGAAGGGCTTTCCTGCAAGATTGCGCTCTTCAGCATGGACGAACAGAATCCCCGGATCCGGGAACATTGCCAGGGTGGAGGCATGGCGGCCGTTTATGAAAACGGTTATGTAAGCCTGTTAAAGGGCAACTGGAAAATCCGCGTGATGCCGGTCAAAGACATTCCCATCACCTTTGAAGGGAAGGCCATGCACAACATAAACAACTGTCTTCCCGCTTTGCTGGCGGCTTATCTTTTCCGGGATATAAGCATTGAAGACATCCGCGCGGCACTCAGTTCTTTTATCCCCTCCTCCACACAAACCCCGGGGCGCCTGAATTTCTTCCATTTCAGGGATTTTACCTTCCTGGCGGATTTTGCGCATAATCCCCATGGGCTCCGCTTACTGGGCGAGTTTGTGCGGAAACTGGAATACCCCCTGCACGTGGGTGTCATTAGCGGAACCGGCGACCGCCGGGATGAAGACATCCGTGAACTCGGGGCGGTTTCGGCCACCTATTTTGACGAAATCATCATCCGGTGCGATAAAAACCTCCGTGGGCGCACGGCAGATGAAATCATCGGCCTGCTGCGGGAAGGAATCGAGAAAGTAAACCCCGCCATTCCCATTACGACCATCGCCAATGAAAATGCCGCCCTTGAATTCATATACGCCAATCCCAAAAAGGGAGCCCTGTATACGATCATGTGCGATGTAGTGGCCGGTGCACTGGATAAAATCAGGGAATTGAAGGAAAGGGAAGACAGGGGGTAGCCATAAATTCAGGTATTCTTGTTTTGGAAGAAAAACCTAAAAATCCTACTTTTGCGTTCCCGAAAGGGAAGGATGCCCGATAGTATAATGGCAGTACGACAGATTTTGGTTCTGTTTGTCTTGGTTCGAATCCAGGTCGGGCAACCGGTACACCCGGCCGGGTTCCACGATCGTAGAAGGGAATGCAGGCTGGTTGGGTGCGTCCGGGAAATGCTGCGTCTCCAGGCAAAACGCGGAACGATGCGCGTCCATCGCACCAGACTTAAGCCGGTTCTTCGACTGCATAAAGTTCCCTCCATAGAACTGGATGCCAGGTTCCGTTGTGTGGATTTCCATGATTATTC
>JALOMP010000159.1 GCA_025455365.1 Chitinophagaceae bacterium
AAACGCCGAATCAGCCTCGGCCTGAAGCAACTCACCCCGCACCCATGGGATACGCTGCCTGAGAACATCAAGGAAGGCGCTACCGTTAAGGGCAAAGTGGTGAACATCGAAGATTACGGTGCATTCCTGGAAATCCTCCCCGGTGTGGAAGGCCTGGTGCATGTAAGCGAGATTACCTGGGCAAATTCCCCTGTAAACGCCAAGGAGTTCTTCAAACTGAGCGACGAGTACGAAGCAAAGATTGTAACGCTTGACAGGGACAGTCGTAAGATGAGCCTGTCTATCAAGCAACTTTCTGCTGATCCCTGGAGTGAGATCGAAACGAAATACCCGGTTGACAGCCGTCATAAAGGTGTGGTGAAAAATATCACCCCCTACGGCGTGTTTGTGGAACTGGAGCCCGGCATGGGCGGTATGATCCATATCAGCGACCTGAGCTGGCTGAAGCGCTTCAATCACCCGTCTGAATACACGAAGACCGGCAGCCAGATTGAAGTGGTGATCCTGAATATTGACAAGGACAACCGCAAGCTCCAGCTTGGACACAAGCAACTGGAGGAAGATCCCTGGAATACGCTGCAGGATACTTTCGCCGTAGGCAGCATCCATGAAGGCACAGTTATCCGCAAGGACGACAAGGGCGCCGTGGTGTCCCTGCCTTATGGACTGGAAGGTTTCGCTCCTAACCGTCACCTCGGTAAGGAAGATGGCAAAACCATCGTGGCAGACGAGACCAACCAGTTCATGGTAATCGAGTTCGATCGCAATGAAAAGCGCATCGTCCTCAGCCATGCGAGGATCTGGGAGCAAGGCCGTGCGGATGAGAAGGAAGCTTTGAATAAGGAGAAGAAGGCCGAAGCAGTCAAAACCAAGAAAGCCGTGAAGGACGTACAGGGCAAGGTTGAAAAAACCACCCTCGGCGACCTGGGCATCCTGGCCGAACTGAAGAAGAAGATGGAAGGCGGTTCCGAAACCGAAGCCGGCTCCTAAGCCTGGTTCCCGATAAATCGAATATCAAATCCTGTCGCGTGGCGGCAGGATTTTTTTTTAACATCCACTCAATTATCCACCCAGCGATTCCAGCAATGCTGCATCCATGTGTTCCAGGGAGGGCAGTATGCGATCTGCCGCCAGCCATCTTTCCAGGTGGTACACGGATGATTCTGGCACCACGATACATTTCATACGGGCTGCTTTGGCGGCGATCATTCCGTTAAAGGAGTCTTCCAGGCACAGGCAACGCAATGGCGAACTGCCAAGGGATTGTGCGCAATCAAGGTATACCTGCGGATGTGGCTTGCCATAGGGGAGCAACGCGGCGGAACTGATGGCATGGAAAGACCCGCCCAGGCCTGTCCGCGCCAGCATCGCTTCTACCAGTGCCATGGGGGACGAGGTTGCCAGCCCGATACGAAAGCCCTTTTTGCGAAACAATTCAATCGATCCCAAAACCCCTGGCATCAGGGTACCCTGCTGGCTGACCAGTTCGATGACACGCCGGGTAATCAGTTCCTCGGTTTCCGGCAAATGGATTGGGTCAACCTCATACATACTGAACCAATGTTCAAGAAACTCCCGGGTACGCAAGCCTATGGTTGTGGCATACGCTTCATCATCCAGGGGTATGCCCATGGCGCCCATCACATCCCGGGCAGCCAGGTGCCAGAGTGGTTCTGAATCGATCAGCAGACCATCCATATCATAAATAGCCGTATCCAATTTCATGTTTCAAAGATAGTTGCTTTCAAATTTGCCTTTTTCACCGTCACAATCGCAATTCCTGCCTTGTACAATGAACCTGGATTCGCGAATATTTCATTACCTTGTCGATGCCATATGAACAGTCAACCCAACCTGTTAGACAGGCTGAAGCATTTCAGCCCTGTAAGAAAGATGGTGTATGCCATGGTAGGTATCGTCTCGTATCCGGGACTAGCCCTTGTAAACCGGATTAACATCAGCGGTACCGAAAATCTTCAAAACCTGCCCAGGCAGAACGTGTTGTTTGTGAGCAATCACCAGACCTATTTCGCGGATGTTATCACCTTCCTGCACATTTTTTGTGCAGTGAAGTGGCGCAAGGAAAATAAGCTGGGCATCCCGTATTACCTGTTGAATCCTTTTTCAAACGTGTATTTCGTAGCGGCTGAGGAAACGATGAAAGGCAGTTGGATAAGCAGGCTTTTTGCCCTTGCCGGTGCGCTAACGGTTAAGAGGACCTGGCGCGCGGAAGGCAGAGAGGTTCAGCGCAGCCTGGATCTGCAGGATACAAGCAAGATCAATGAAGCGCTTCACCGAAGCTGGGTCATCACATTTCCACAGGGAACCACCAAGCCATTCGCACCGGGCCGGAAAGGTACTGCCCACATCATCAAGGAAAACAAACCCGTGGTGGTGCCGGTGGTCATCAACGGATTCTGGCGGGCGTTCAATAAGAAGGGACTTCAATTCAAGAAAAAAGGATCATTGCTCACGGTGCGTTTCAAGGAACCGCTGGATATAGATTATAACGACACGGTAGACAATATCCTGGAAAAGGTGATGGATGCCATCGAGCAGAGTAAGAAGTTCATGTTGAAAAGCCGGCATCATTTGATGACCAAGCTGGATAAGTAAATGCATCGTGTACAAGGCCGTTTAGCATGCATGATTCGATATAGCCTCCTCCTTATTTTGTTGAGTATTTCCAGCCATTTCCTGACGGCTCAGGTCCAGGTATCGGGGCGGGTATTGGATGATGAAAATGGAGGACCGTTGACTAACGCCTCTGTATATATCAACAATACTACCATCGGTGCGGTCACCAATGAAAAGGGTGAATATGTGCTGCGGGGAATTTTTCCCGGCCAGTATGAAATGATCGTGTCCCATGTTGGATATGATATCATCGTTCACCCCATTACCATCGGCAGGGAATCCGTGCGTATTACCTTCCGCCAGGTGCCGAAGGCGAAGGAAATGCGCGATATCCTGGTTGTTACATCCAGCCAGCGGAAGAAGTGGCTGGAAATCATGCGAATCAACTTTCTGGGGCAAACATCAGCGGCCGACAAATGCAGGATCCTGAATGAGGACGATATTTTCTTTGCACGAACGGACAGTAAGGACGCCATTAAGGCATTTTCGGAAGTGCCCCTGGTGATTGAAAACAAAGAGCTGGGCTATACAATCCATTTTGAACTACAGGAATTTTTCTATGATGCTATTGGGGGACAAACCCGGTTCTATGGATTTTCACGGTATGAGGAACTGAAGGACGATTCCGAAGGTCCTGCCAGGAAGTACCAGCGCGCGAGAAGAAGGAACTATAAAGGCAGTACGCTGCATTTTTACCATGCCCTCCTGGATAATACACTTGAACGGGAAGGTTTCAGCATTTATATAACCATGTCCGTCCGCGGAAAGGACAGCATCCCCGGGAATTCACCATCGATGATGGCTGATGCCAAAACGACTCCATCCGGTGAGAAACAGGAACCCAGGCTGGCGATTCCGGCTGCACCCAGGGACATCCTTTTTTATGATTCCGTCCAGGCGATGCGTTACCTGACCTGGAACGGAATCCTCACTGTCCGTTTCAAGGAAGATCCATATTACAAAACATCCCTGCGGAATAAGGTTTTCATCGAAGGGAACCTTCCCATCGGATTCCAGGCAAGCATCAGGCTCCTGCAGAAGCCCGCATATATAGACAACAACGGAATCTTCCTGAATCCCCTTTCCGTCCAGTACAGCGGGTTTTGGGTGTATGAGAAACTGGCCAATATGATGCCGATAAACTACCGGCCTGGAAGCAACTAGAGTTCATGGTTCATAGTTCATGGTTGATAGCTAGATCCTGCAACTTCAACACCATGAACTATGAACCATGAACCATGAACTATTCCTTTACAAATAAGGCCTTCAATTCCACTGCGTCGTCCGGTTTCATTTTACCGCCGAGGATGAGCCTGAGTTGCCGGCGACGAAGGGCCCCGTCAAACAATCGCTTCTCTTCCTCGGTTATGGGTTCCAGGGGCGCCACAGGTCGTGGTTTTCGGTTCGGGTCCAGTGCTACGAAAGTATAATAGGCCTCATTACTCTTGTATTTATATTGATGGGTAAGGTCTTCACCCCACACTTTCAGGTGTATTTCCATGGAAGTGGTGAATGCACGGCTTACGCGCGCTTCAATATGCACCACATTCCCCAGCTTGATCGGGGATTCAAAAGAAATATTGTCCACGGACGCAGTAACAACCGGGGCGTTACAATGTTTGCTCGCAGACAGCGCGGCGGCGATGTCCATCCAATACATCAAACGGCCACCCATCAGGTTTCCGAATAAATTGGTGTCGTTTGGCAATACGAGTTCCGTCATGATGATTTCACTGTCTGATGCTTTTTTGGGTTCCATGTTTTTATGGGATTGATGGTTGTTAACGCAGAATGATCACACGGTGAATTTTTCACAGTCGCTTAGAAAGCCAGGATCAATATCAGCCGCAATGCCGGGTTCATCCGGTACTTCCAATTCAAAGCCCTTGTACTGTGCGCCGCCAATGACGGGGTCCACCAACTGTCCAAGCAGGCAGGTGTCAAGGTCGTAAAAGCGGATATTGTCATGGCTCATGGCAAGGTGTACCTTGCCAGTCAGGGCGAGCCTGCTTTCCAGCATGCCTCCCAGCATGCAGGCGATACCATATTCACGGGCCGTGTCCGCAATTTTGATCGCTTCGCGGATCCCGGATGATTTCGCGAGTTTGATATTGATATAGTCGCAGGATTCTGATTCGATGAGGCGGATGGCGTCAAAATGGTTGAAAACGCTTTCATCCGCCATGATGGGGACCGGCGATTCCTTCCGCAAAGCAGGCAGGAGGTGGTCGAAATGATGATGTATCGGTTGTTCGCAGAATTCGATGTTGTAAGGCGCAATCGCATTCAAAGCCTTGACCGCCGTATCATAGTCCCAACCCTGGTTGGCGTCTATTCGCAGTGCGATGTTATTACCTACTGCTTCGCGGATCAGTTTCACCCTTCGCAGGTCTTCCGACCCTTTTTTACCCAGTTTGATTTTGATGGTCTTTACGCCTCTTGCTATAAAGTCTGTCGCCGTGGCCGCCATCTTCTCCGGTTCATCAATACCGATGGTAAGGTCAGTCACAATCTTTTTCTTTTCTCCTCCCAGGAACTTATACAGTGGCAGGCCCGCGGCCTTGGCGGAAATATCGTAGAGGGCCATATCGAACGCACTCTTGATGGTTGTATTGAACGCGAGAAAGCTGTTCATTTCATCCATGCGTGCGCCGATATCCAGCGGGTCCCGGCCTTGAATGATTCGCGCGAGGTCCTTGGCCACTTCGAAGCAGGTAGCCTGCGTTTCACCCACCAGCATGGGGAATGCGGAACATTCTCCCATACCCGTGATTCCGCCGTCCGTGTGGATGCGTATAAACGTGTTTTGGGCAACCGTGGAAACTTCTGTAGCAATGACAAACGGCTCCATCGGCAGGGCCAGTTTGAAGATCTCTGTGGAGGTTATGGTAAGGGACATAGCGGAGCCGAAGATAGTATAATTGGACATTGTCGCCCGTTCGTTAGCCTTTTTTTGTTAAGTCTTCCTGTCTGTGTAATCCCGCTCTTTTCAACGGATGTTAAATCATGATCAACAATATTGTTTTCATTCAACCTTCTTCCCTGAATGCCGTTTGATTGTATCAAAATAAAAAATTTATGATCCGGAAATCATTCGCAGCGATTTTATTACTGGCCTCTGTTTCAGTGGTGAACCTGAAGGCTGGTGCACAAAGCAAGGACATCGTGGACATCGCGGTAGGTTCTTCTGCGCACACTACACTGGTGGCTGCCGTAAAGGCTGCGGACCTCGTTTCGACACTCAAAGGGACGGGTCCGTTTACGGTTTTTGCACCAACCAATGATGCGTTTTCCGCATTACCTTCCGGTACGGTGGAGAGCTTGCTGAAGGCTGAAAACAAAGGCAAACTCAGCTCAGTGCTCACGTATCATGTGGTGCCGGGTAACATTGTGGCAAAGGACGTTGTGGAAGCGATCAATAAGGGCAATGGCAAAGCGGTTGTCACCACTGTACAGGGTGGAAAACTCACGCTTACACTGGATGGGTCCAAAGTAAAGATCACTGATGAGAACGGACGCAGTGCCTATGTAACGGCAGTTGACCTGAAAGGAAGCAATGGCGTGATCCACGTCATCGATACGGTGGTATTGCCGAAGTAGTGATTTGCGGATAAATCGAATGTAAAGGCCGGCATTTGCCGGCTTTTTTTATGTACCCATCTTCATTTGTGCAGGGGCTATGGGCGATCCTCGTCAAGCCACATTAGGTAGGCCTGGGCATTTTCCAGGTGCTGCTGTTTTTTCGCGTCGGGCATCCGGTCAAAGGTGCCCAACAACATACCTAGCCGGGGGTTCTGGCCGAAAAAACTGCGGTGTTGGTGCATGAAACGCCAGAACAGCCCATCCCAGGTTTCGGCCCAGGTCTTCCCGGTGGCAGCCACGATGGAGGGTTTCCAGTCGCCCATTTTCATCAGGTAGTTACTGCCACTGATATAAGGTTTGGTAGTCATCAGGCCACCGTCGGCGAATTGCGTCATGCCATAAACATTCGGAACCATTACCCAATCGTATGCATCTACATACATTTCCATAAACCAGCGGTATACTTCGTCCGGATCGAATTCGCAGAGGAGGAAGAAATTC
>JALOMP010000160.1 GCA_025455365.1 Chitinophagaceae bacterium
TCAAGGTTCAGACGTTTTCACATGATCCCGACAATCCGAATTCAATAGCGCCCGGGCAGATAATTGCCATGGTTGTTGATGCCGATAATGTCATCTGGCTGGCGATGGCTGGTTCGGGCCTGGACAGATTGGACCCGTCTACGAATACCTTTACCCATTTCCGGCACAACGAAAGAGATGCTTTTAGTTTAAGTGATGATACCGTCAATACTGTTTTAGAGGATCATGCAGGAAATCTTTGGGTTGGCACAAACCAGGGATTGGATTTACTGGATAGAAAGACCGGAAGGTTTACCCGTTGCAAGAATGACCAGGATGAAAAGCGCAGTACCAGTTCACCGCAAGTCACTAGAATTTTTGAAGATAGAAAAGGGGTGCTTTGGATTTGCGGCAGAACATCGTCCAAGAAACATATATCTCCCGGTGCCTTGAATCGTTTTGACCCCGCTACAAAAAAATTTACGCCTTACTTGCTGGATTCGGCAAAAGCCAACAACGGCATCCCGGGAACCTGGGTTAGCGATATTTATGAAGACAACAAGAATAATTTTTGGATAGTTACAGATGCCGGTTTGTATACTATGGACAGGAACACAGGCAAATCTACCCGGTATTACCCAGATCCTTTTCATTCAGGCCCACTGAGCCAAGTCCCTGTTACAGGACAAGAAGCGAAGGAAGTAATTTTTGTTACCGAAGATTCGTCGGGTGCATTTTGGGTCGGAATGGGACAAAATGGATTGAACAGGTATGATCCTGTAACAAAACAGTCAATGCATTTTGGACTCCAATATGATTTTTTAGACTTGTCGGCATCCATTGAAAAGGACAGCATTACCGGACTTAATATTCCATTTGCCTTAAAAGGGGCAAGTTCAGAAGACGGTTTATTCTGGGTTTTGGGTTTAGGGGGCATATCCCAGCTGAATTATAAGGAGAAAACCATTCCGTTCTATAATATCTCCAAAGCAGCCTTAGCGATTTACCTCGAAGCCAATGGTAAAAATTTATGGATCGGCACCAATAAAGGGCTGTTAAAGAAAGAAATATCCACCCAACATGAAAAGTTATTTGTCTTAAATCCGAAGGATAATGGCAGAAGGAGCAAGTTCGTATTTTCCATCACTGCGGATGAAGAAGAGAACCTCTGGTTAGGCACCGGCGGCGGGTTGGTGAAGTTTGATCCAATTACTGAAAACTTTCTCCATTATAAAAATGACCCCAAAAACAGCAGTAGCATTTCCAGCAATAATGTTTTCTACTCGTTTTTTGATCATGACAGGAATTTATGGCTTGCCACAGACTCTGGTATTTCCCTGTTGGACAAGGCGACAGGACAATTTACCAATTACAATAAGCGCCAGATAGGGGCCAACTTCAATGGTTTTGAGATTAACCGTATTGCCGAGGATACACAACATGATATCTGGTTTACAACTAATTGGGGCCTCTACAAACTGGATATCAAGACCGGAAAGTTTCGTAGATATTTGGTTGATGACCTGAGGTCACTCTATGTGGATGATAAAGGAAGCTTGTGGGCGGGCGGATGGATGGGGCTTTACCTTTTTGATAAAGCAAAAGATAAATTTGAATTTTTTGCCGGTGAGGCGTCGGCTTTGAGGAGCAACGGAGTATTGGATATTATCGAGGACAATCAACATAATCTCTGGGTGTCTACCACAACAACTATCTTTAGAATCAATGAGCGCAGAGACAAAATCGAAAAATATACACAAGACAACGGAGTAAAGCTTACACAGAGCCTATGGTCCCACAGTAGTTTTGAAGCGGCAGACGGAGGACTTTATCTGGGGAATTATTTTGGATATTACTCTTTTTATCCTGATCAGCTTACCGATAGCATTACAGCACCACCACTGCATATCACCGGCTTTACACTGGATGACAAACGCATCAGTGCAGCCAACGCTAATGTATTGTCATTACCAATATGGCAGAGCAGAGAAATAAAGTTGGCCTATAACCAGAATGTTTTCTCCTTCGAATTTTTTTTAGCGGACTATATAGCACCCGCCGAGAAGAGATATTCATATATGCTGGAAAACTATGATAACAGCTGGCATGATATCGGAAGCGAACAACGGGCTTCTTTTTTTAATATTCCTCCCGGTAGCTACCAATTTCGGGTAAGAGCAGTAAGCGGCGATGGCAGCTCTGTGGAAAAGTCGATTTACATCGTTATCAGTCCGCCCTGGTGGGAAACCTGGTGGTTCCGGATTTTGTCGGCGATAGCGCTAATTGCTGTGATTTACGCGATCATTAAAGAACGTTCAAGAAAGCTGGTGGCAGAGAAACTTCAACTGGAGCAAAAAGTAGTTGAACGAACCGCGCAACTGGAAAAATCATTGGTTGAACTGAAGTCAGCCCAGGCGCAGCTCATCCAATCCGAGAAAATGGCCAGCCTGGGTGAACTCACCGCAGGCATTGCCCATGAGATTCAGAATCCGCTGAACTTCGTCAATAATTTTTCGGATCTCAGCAAGGAACTGTTAGTGGAAATGAAAGAGGAAATGGACATAGGCAATGCAGCCGAAGCAAAGGCGATTGCGGATGACCTGGTCCAGAACCTGGACAAAATTGTCCACCACGGCAAAAGGGCAGATGCCATCGTAAAAGGTATGTTGCAGCATTCCCGAACCGCGGTGGACCAGAAAGAGGAAACAGACATTAATGCACTTTGTGATGAGTATCTCCGGCTGGCCTATCATGGTTACCGGGCAAAGGACAATGTGTTCCATGTAAAGCTGGAAACGGATTTTGATCCGGGTGTTGGGAAAGTAAGTGTCATTCCACAGGACATCGGCCGGGTGCTCCTGAACCTGTACAACAATGCCTTTTATGCCGTAGCGGAAAAAGCGGGATCCGCTATGCCGGATTACATACCGACGGTCACCGTACGTACCAACAAGCAAATTAAGGGCGGTAAAGGCATCGTGGAGATTGCAGTAGGGGATAATGGAGTCGGCATCCCGGACAGAATTCGCGAGAAGATCTTCCAGCCTTTTTTCACCACCAAGCCCACCGGCCAGGGTACGGGGCTGGGGCTGAGCCTGAGTTATGATATCGTAAAGGCACATGGCGGGACCTTGCATGTGGACACCATGGAAGGAGAAGGCTCAACATTCATCATCAACCTTCCCATTCAACCTGTATGATTAAACTGTTTGCCAGCATACTATGTTCCCTGGTTTATCCCTTCGCTATGTATGCACAGGATTCTGTGGCCGCCTTTAATGTCATCGCGTTTTTCACGCCGGGCACTGAAATTGCGCACCGTAGCTTTACCCGGGAAGCGAACAAATGGTTTGCGGAAATCGGCAAACAATCTCATTTTAAGTATGATTCCACCAGCGACTGGAACAACCTGAACCCTTCCTTCCTGGCTGGATACCAGGTGGTGCTGTTCCTGGATGCCAGGCCGGAAGACCCCGCACAGAGGGCGGCGTTTAGGGCATACATGGAAATGGGCGGCGGCTGGATCGGGTTTCATTTCGCCGGCTTCGCGCTTACACCCTCCGATTTCAACCAGGACTGGGATTGGTATCACCAGGAGTTTATCGGTGCCGGTCAGTATAAAAGCAATACCTGGCGGCCGACTTCCGCGATACTCAGGGTAGAAGACCCGGGGCATCCTTCCACAAAGCGTTTGCCGCGTTTATTTAAGTCCTCGCCCAACGAATGGTACAGGTGGGAAAAAGACTTGGTCCAAAACCCGGATATTGATATACTCCTGGCCATTGATTCCTCAAGCTTTCCCTTGGGTACCGGCCCAAAGCCTCATGAGATCTGGCACAGCGGATACTACCCGGTAGCGTGGACCAATAAGAAATACAAAATGATCTACGTCAATATGGGACACAATGACATCGATTTTGAACATGGAACCAGCAGGCAGTTGTCGTACCAGTTTGCCAATGACACCCAGAACAGGTTCATACTGGATGCCCTGCTATGGCTGGGTGGAAGGCAGTAGATTTTTGTAAGGGTTCGATCCAGTTTTCCGGGGCAATGGTTAATTGGTTACATTCAGACTTACAAGGCATGAAAATAGCCGCGATCGATCAGATATGAATGCCGAAAAGCAAAGATTACTGCAGGAGTCCCATGAGATATTTATGGAGGTATGCCTGTATGATCGTCCAATAGACCAGTTGGACCTTGTTACGGCTCCGGATATCATGGGCTATGGATCGGCACCTGATGAGAAGATAAATTCCCTGCACCAGCTCAGGGATATGTTGGAAAGCCAGCGGGAACAGGCTGCGGGAATTGACATGCGTATTGAAAGAAAGCCGGTGTATCAGCATATTTCCTTGCTGGAAGACGCGGCCGTCATCGTGGAGGAAGTCAGTATTACGATATCTGTGAATGGAGAGGAAAATCGATTGTCGCTTCGCATTTCTGGTTTTTATGAATTTCGTGGTGATACCTGGATGGCCGTTCACTTGCATGGATCTGCGCCGCAGCAGGGCGCCAGTAAAGAGGACATCTGGCATATCAATGAGTGGAAAAGAAAGAATGCGGAGTTGCAGGCGATGGTGGACGAAAGGACCGCGGACCTGGTGAAGAAAAACAAGGAACTGGAAATTGAAGCCGCGCTGGAACGGGTTCGTTCCATCGCAATGGCCATGCAAAAACCCGATGACCTCCTGGATATCTGTGAAGCCATGTTCATTGAATTCAGGAAACTGGGTTTTGACGCAATGCGCAACGCGATGATTAATATCCATGATGATGAAAGGAAGTCGTTCATCAACTATGACTTTTCTGATACCATCGGCAGGAGCAAGACTCCGCTGGTGTATGATATCCATCCTGTTATCGCCCGACAGATCAGCGAGATCCGTAGTTCGAAGGACGCTTTTTCCGAAACGGTTTTTGCAGGGGAAGACCTGGAAAGCTGGAAAGAATTCCGGAAAGAACGTGGGGAGCAGGATGATTCCCGGATCGATCAGTGCCAGGCCTTGTATTATTATTTCTATTCCATAGGTGACGGATCCATCGGCATGTCAACCTTTTCGCCGATTACGGAAGAAAGGCTGCAACTACTGAAGCGTTTTCGAAATGTGTTCAACCTGGCCTACCAGCGCTATGCCAGTATTATGCAGGCGGAGGCCCAGGCGCGGGAAGCACAGATCCAACTGGCGCTGGAAAGGGTTCGGGCCAAAACGATAGCCATGCAAAGGAGCGAGGAACTGGCGGAGTGCTCCTATGAACTGGTTAAACAGGTTCAGTCCCTGGGCGTTGCCGTCTGGCACTGCGCCTTCAATATATATGATCCCGGGCAGAACAGCTCAACAGAGTGGGGAAGTAATGGTAAAGCGGACGGCACATTTGCCAAATACACAACCCCCAGGGTGGGAATTTTTCTCAAGTACTACGAGATTGGACAAACAGGCGCGCCCATTCATGTAGAAGTGATAGGAGAGGATCGATGCGCCGATCACTATGACTGGTTATGTACATTGCCGGGCGTGGGGGAACAATTGCTGGGTTTAAGGGACGCTGGGATCCCATTTCCGACCATGCAGATAGACCATGTAGCCTACTTCAAGTACGGCTACCTCCTTTTTATCACTTATGAACCGGTGCCTGAAGCGCATGAAATTTTCATTCGCTTCGCAAAAGTCTTTGAGCAGACCTATGCCCGTTTTCTCGACCTGCAGAAGGCGGAGGCGCAGGCAAAGGAAGCTAAAATTGAAGCAGCCTTGGAACGGGTGAGGTCGCGAAGCCTGGCGATGCACCATTCCTCCGAATTATCTGCAGTGGTGGATACATTGCTACAGGAATTTACAAGACTTGAGTTTAACCTTACGTTTTGTATCATAAACCTGATCAATGGCGATGATCGTTCAAATACCGTATGGGCAGCTAATCCTGAAACAGGAAAATATGCTGAGTCTTATTACATGAAGTTTGAAGATTACGATTTTCACCGGGCCATGTGGAATGCATGGAAAGCGCAAGACAAAAGATTTGTATACACCCTCGAAGGCGAAGAGAAGAAAACTTACGATGAGTATTTGTATTCAGAAACAGAGTTCAGGCGGTTTCCCAGGCATGTGCAGGAAGCGAATAAGGCACTCGAAAGATATGTAGCGGGCTTCACTTTTTTTGAACATAGCGGACTGCAAACCGTTAGCATAAACAACATCACTGAATCCGATCTGGAAGTCCTGGAACGATTTGGGAAAGTCTTTGAACAATCGTACATCCGTTTTCTCGACTTGCAGAAGGCGGAGGCACAGGCAAAGGAAACGGAAATAGAGCTCGGTTTGGAAAGGGTTCGGGCAAAGGCGATGTCCATGAGGCAATCTACTGAACTGGCAGAGCTGGTTGCCGTTGTTTTCAAGGAACTTACGGGTTTAGGTTTCCCGTTAACAAGCAGCATAATCTGGATTCATGACCATATCAATGCGCTGAATACACTGTGGATCGCCAGCGCAGAAATGAACAAGCCTCCCCAGTCGTACAATATCTCTCCTTTTCATAATGATTTCTTTAAATCCATTATTCATGCATGGAAGGCAAGGGATCCGAAGTGGACATTCACACTGGCCTCTGTTGAAAAGGCTGAGTTTGAAAAAGCATTTTTTGAAGAAATTCCGGAACTGCCACGGGCGTTTAAGAAGGCATTGATGCATCCGGAGGAAGTGGTTTTCTCTGCGTCATTCAACAACTTCGGCGCATTG
>JALOMP010000161.1 GCA_025455365.1 Chitinophagaceae bacterium
ATCGGCGTGGTTAACCAGACCACCATGCTGGCCAGCGACACCCAGGCCATCGCTGATTACCTGAAAGCGGTGATGATGAAACATTATGGCCTCGATGAAAAAAACGTAGCCGAACGCTTTGCCGATACACGTGATACACTCTGTTACGCCACGCTCGATAACCAAAGCGCGGTGACGGCACTGCTGGAAACCCCGGCCGACTTCGCCATCGTCGTGGGTGGAAGAAACTCCAGCAATACCTCCCACCTCGTGGAACTCTGTGAAGAGAAACTCCCGTCGTATTTTGTCAGATCCGCGGACGATATCCAAACGGCCCAACAAATCCTTCACTTCAACTGGCGTACAAAGCAGGAACGGCTACACGAAAACTGGCTGCCCGACCATCGCCCCCTGCGCGTATTGCTCACCTCCGGTGCTTCCTGCCCGGACGCACAGGTGGAAGGTGTCATCCACCGGTTGCTGGAACTGGTGCCGGGAGGTCAGGACTTTGATTCTGTGGCGGACGTTTGGATGAAGGCAAGTGAATAGCGGTCAAGGGAGTAGGGAGTAGGGAATAGGGAATAGGGAATAGGGAATAGGGGTTAGGGGATACTGATTAATGCTGAGTAACTACATTTTTTCACAGATATAATTTTAATTGTCAAGTTCCCATCACCTACCCCTACCCCCCTACTCCCTTTCCCCTAACCAATAGCTTCTCTAACCCACCCCAACGCCACCTTCAACTGCTCCTCCGCCGTGATACTGGAATTGTCCAGCACCCGGGCATCTGCGGCCTGGCGAAGTGGCGACACTTCCCGGTTGGAATCGATATAGTCTCGCATCTCGAGGTTGTTCTTCACCTCCTCGATGGTGATATTGGGGTTCTTGTCAAACAATTCCCTGAAACGACGTTCCACGCGTATGGCATTGTCTGCCGTCATGAAAATTTTCAGTTCCGCCTTCGGAAAAACCACGGTTCCGATATCGCGTCCATCCATCACAATCCCTTTTTTCTTCCCCATCCTGCGTTGCTGGGCCACCGCAAATTCACGTACTTCCCGGATCGCCGCGATCTCGCTCACTTTCTCGGCCACCACCAGGTCGCGGATCACGAACTCCACATTCTCCCCGTTGAGGAACATCTCGCTTTTCTCAGCCTTTTCGTTAAACCGAAATTCCAGCTCGATATCGCCCAGGGCCTCATGCACTTCTTCCGGCGCCGTCCAGTCCACATGGTTGCGTAAAAAATAGAGGGTGATGGCCCGGTACATCGCCCCGGAATCGATATAGATATAACCGAGTTTTTTGGCAAGTTGCCTGGCCAGGGTGCTCTTCCCGCAGGAAGACCATCCGTCGATGGTAATGATAATCGGTTTTAGCGCGGTTTTAGCCATGGTCTGTATTACAAAAATGGCGATAAAGGGCGTATATGCCAAATGGCTTCTCTATTTTTGCGTACATTACCTCCATATGCTACAGATCGGTGTTTTTGGCGTAGGTCACCTGGGAAAATTCCACCTCAATAACTGGACAGCACTGGACGGGGTGCAGGTTGCCGGCTTCTATGATCCTAATGACGCGATTGCGGAGGAAGTGGCCCGCAAATACAACCTGCAGCGATACACGAACCCCGAAGATCTGCTCGATGTTATCGATGCCGCCGATATCGTAGCGCCCACCAACCATCACTTCGACCTCTGTGCGATGGCCCTGCGCAAGGGCAAACATGTATTCGTGGAAAAACCACTGGCGGACACCATGGAACAGGGTCGTGAACTGGTGAAACTGGTGAAGGAATCCGGCGTGAAAATGCAGGTGGGCCATGTGGAACGTTTCAACCCGGCATTTATCGCACTGAACGGGCATACCCTGAATCCCATGTTCATCGAAGTGCATCGCCTCGCACAGTTCAACCCACGCGGTACGGAAGTAAGCGTGATCCTGGATCTCATGATCCACGACATCGACATCATCCTGCACCTGGTGAAGAGCGACGTGAAAAATATCTATGCCAGCGGCGTAGCCGTAATGACCGATACCCCGGATATCGCCAACGTGCGCATTGAGTTCAACAATGGTTGCGTAGCCAACCTCACGTCCTCGCGTATCTCGATGAAGAAGATGCGCAAAATGCGGCTTTTCCAGAAAGACGCCTACATCGGCATCGATTTCCTCGAAAAGAAAACCGAGATCATCAAGCTGAAAGGCGAACAGGACGAGCACCTGTTCAGCTTTGATATCGAAACGCCGCAGGGTACCCGCACCCTGGCAATCGACAACCCGGAAATACACGACCACAACGCGATCCGGGCGGAACTCGAAGCTTTCCGCAACGCGATCCTGAACAATACCCCCACCCCGGTATCGGAAATCGACGGGTTCATGGCCATGGACGTGGCGCACCAGATCCTCAGCAAGATCCAGCAAAGCACACCGGCCGTAAAGCCCGTTGTATGAATGAACAAAGCACCGCATACTTCCTGAGTCGCCCTAAACGCGATACGGCCGGCGTCACGCCCGGCACCGCATCCGCTTACGCCAACGGGTACCTGAAAAGGGCGATGGATGTGCTGATCGCAACGGTATCACTGGTCCTGTTCACGCCCCTGATGGCCTATGCGGCCCTGCGGGTAAGGCTTTCCTCCCATGGCCCGGTGATTTACCGGCAGGAACGGATCGGGCGGGGCGGGAAGCCCTTCACCATTTTAAAGTTCCGGTCCATGTGGGCCGATGCGGAACGGGAAGGCCCGCAGCTTTCCTCGCCCACGGACCCAAGGATCACGCCATGGGGACGCACCATGAGAAAGTTCCGGATCGATGAACTGCCACAACTATGGAATGTCCTGAGGGGCGATATGAGCCTGGTAGGCCCCCGGCCGGAACGGGCCTTTTTCATCGGCCAGATCCTGCCGCAGCACCCGGCATACAGCCATCTGCTGGATGTCCGTCCCGGGCTGACCGGGAGGGGTATGGTTCGTTTCGGTTACGCCGAAAATATCCGGCAGATGTCTGAACGCATGCACCATGATATCCACTATGTCCGCAACGCGAGCTTTTGGCAGGATATCCTCATCATGTGGCAGACCTTCAGAATAATCCTGCTCGGCACAGGAAAATAGGGTTTGCCGCGTTATATTTACGATGCAAACAACCCTTCCTATGAAGCCGCTCCTGCTGGCCTCCCTTTTTTCCATTCTTTCTACGTTGGCCTTAGGCCAGGACAGACGCTGGCAGCAGGAACTGGCCTACGATATCAGCGTCTCCCTCGATGATACCGCTCACAGCCTCGACGGCTTCCTGAAACTCCGGTACCGGAACAATTCGCCGGACACCCTTCGATTTATCTGGTTCCACACCTGGCCCAATGCCTACAAGAACGACCGCACCGCGTTCAGCGACCAGCTCCTGGAAAACGGACGGACGGATTTTTACTTTTCCGATAACGGGCAACGGGGCTACATCAATCGACTCGATTTCCGCGTCAGCGATGTCCGCGCCGAAACCGAAGACCACCCGGAACATATCGATATCGTGAAGGTTATACTCCCCAACCCCCTGCCCCCTCAATCCTCCACCCTGATTACTACGCCTTTCCACGTCCAGCTACCCTATACTTTCTCCCGCAGCGGCTTCGACGGCAAGGCTTACCAGGTAACCCAGTGGTACCCTAAGCCGGCGGTATATGACCAACACGGGTGGCATGAAATGCCCTACCTCGACCAGGGCGAGTTCTATGCCGAGTTCGGCAGTTTCAATGTCCAGATTACACTACCGGCTGAATATGTTGTAGCCGCCACAGGAACCTGCGAGAATGAGCATGAAGCATTGACTGTTGCTTCCCTCGAACCACTAACCACGAACAACGAACCCATTACCGTCAACCGTCAACGCTCCACTGTCAACCGAAAACCGTCAACTGTCAACAAGACACTTCGCTACCACATCGACTCCGTCCACGACTTCGCCTTTTTCGCGGACAAACGCTTCCGCGTCTCCCAGGATACGGTACAGCTTGATGACGGTAGCACCATCCAGACCCGCGTCTTCTCGCTGCCTGTGAAAAAAGGCAGGAAAAATCCATGGGCTCACGCCCAAGCCTACCTGAAAAAGGCGATCCGCTTCCACAGCGCCCATACCGGTCCCTATCCATACAGGATCGTCTCCGTAGTAGAAGGCACCCAGGGCATCGAGGGCGGCATGGAATATCCCACCATCACCATCCTCAACGGCATCGACTCCGATGAATCCCTTGAATCGGTCATCGTACACGAAGTAGGACATAACTGGTTCCAGGGTATCCTGGGCACAAACGAGCGGAAGAGTCCCTGGATGGATGAGGGACTGAACAGCTACTTTGATAGAAGATATGAGCAAGCGTACAAGGGCGTAGGTCCTAGGCTTGAGGGTGTAGACGCAAAGGCCAAGCCTACACCCTACCCCCTATCCCCTACCCCCTCTTACGAAACCCTATTCTGGAAGACCCTCGCCTCCCTGCACATGGATCAACCCATTCGCACCAGCGCTGACAAATTCAACAAGCTTAACTATGTGGGGATAGCCTATGGCAAGTCTGGCGACTGGTTCCAGGCCATGGAAAAACTTCTCGGTCGCGAACGATTCGACTCCTGCATCCAGGCCTATTATCGCCAGTACCAATTCACACACCCGCAGGAAGAAGACCTGCTGCGGATTTTCCGTCAAGCCGGCGATAGCGAGGCGGCGGCATTGATCGCCAAACTTGACCAAACTGGTCCTATCCAGCATGTACAACGCCATGGACTTAACGTTAAATTTTTCGGCTCGCTGAAGGAAACAGACAAAACCCATAACCTCTTCATCACCCCGCTGCCTGGCTACAATATGTATGACGGGCTGATGCTCGGGGCGATGTTCCATAACTACACATTGCCGCTGGCTCGATTTCGCTACGCCATCGCACCGATGTACGGCTTCCGCAGCAAACAGTTAAACGCCATCGGCAACATCAACTACAGCCTCTACCCGGCCAGTAAACTGCATGAAATCCGCCTGATGCTGGACGGCGCCAAATTCACCATGGACGAATTCTGGCCGGAAAACGAACCCCGAATGTACCAGTCGTTCACCAAACTCTCTCCGGGCATCCGGCTCGAATGGAAGAACCGCGATGCAAGGCAGACCGTGATCAAAAGTATCCTGCTAAAATCCTTCTTCATAGGCGAAGATCAACTTCAATTTTCACGCGATACAGTAAATGATGTGGATCTCGTGCGCACGGAACGAACGAACTACAACATTCACCAGCTCACCGTAGCATGGGAAAACTATCGCGTCCTCTATCCATGGAAAGCAGAGCTGCGTGCGGAGCTCGGACAGGGTTTTGGTCGACTGGGTTTCACCGGAAACTACTTCTTCAACTTCCGCAAAAAAGGCGGTGTAGCCTTGCGTGCCTATGCAGGAAAATTCTTCTATACAGTTGACCGTACCAGCGAAAAAGTATTTGAAACCGACCGCTTCCACCTGAACATGACCGGCCCCAAGGGCTACGAAGACTATACCTATAGCAATTACTTTGTTGGTCGCAATGCATTCGAGGGCTTCCCCTCACAGCAGATCATGGTACGCGATGGCGCCTTCAAAGTTCGGACCGACTTGCTTGGTGAAAAAGTGGGTAAGACGGACAATTGGCTGGCGTCTATCAATGCCGTCATGGACGTCCCGGACCGATTCAATATCCTGAATGTGTTACCCGTGAAGATCCCTTTGAAAATATTCGCCGACCTGGGTACCTATGCCGAAGCCTGGGACGAAGAAAACCAGGATGCCCGCGTCATATTTGATGCCGGCCTTCAATTCTCCTTTTTAAAAAATACCGTACATCTCTATATGCCCCTGGTCTACAGCAAGGTCTACAAAGACTATTTTAATTCAACGCCGGGGAATGGGTTTTGGCAGCGGATTTCATTCTCTATGGATTTGCATTTGCTGAATGCCCGAAAACAACTATCGGCAAGTTTCTAGCAACACTCGAGACAACCCTTACATTAAAATCAAACCGGATAGGTAAGAAAATCCGGGACCACTGCACAAATGCACGGAACTGACGCCGAGGCGCGAAGCGATCATGTGCTGCGGTACGCGGTTTATACAATATATTTTCCGGGGGCTCTTACCAGGTCTGCTCAGCACGGCTTTCCGCGGGACGATTCTCACCGCACAGCGTCTGAGCAGATCGTTTTGTTCCTTATCGCTCAACGAAATTATCTGCTGGATCACCCGTCGGATCATGGTCTAGCGTAAAAATGGCATCGAATGGTGGAATTATCAAGACCTGTTAAGCCAGGTCCCGGACTTGAAGAATTCTCATATACAGCTGACGCTCGACCAATCAAACCTTCAGGGGCTATTCAGCTTAAGCGGCCTAAACTCCAATATCTCATCCCGCTTTGGGGACACCACAAATTTTCGCTTGTTTCGCCCGTTTTTGTGTATGATCCAGATGTCAGAATGATCCGCTACACGAGTATATGCCAAGTACCTGCCATCTGGCGTCCAACGGGGCCACCGGTTATCCAGGGTATCTGAGGTTAACTGCCTGATATGGCTGCCATCGATATTCATCAAATAGATGTCCGCTTTATTTTTCAGAAAATAGTGACAGGCAATCGTTTTTCCATCGGGGGAAATGTCCAGTGCCCCAT
>JALOMP010000162.1 GCA_025455365.1 Chitinophagaceae bacterium
CGTTCGGTTTTTACTTCACAACAGGCTTTTCCCTTACCTTTGCGGCACGAACCCAAAATCGTATTAATTAAATCGTTTATATGTCCAACAAGGGTAAAATCAAACAGCTCATCGGTGCGGTGGTGGACGTGCAGTTCGAAGGTCAATTGCCGGAAATTTTCAATGCGGTAGAGATCAGGCGCGAAGGCCAGTCCAACCTGGTCATGGAAGTGCAGCAGCACCTCGGAGAGGACAGCGTTCGATGCATCGCCATGGATGGTACCGAAGGCCTGGTCCGCGGTACAGAAGTGGTTGACACCGGTAAGGCGATCGCCATGCCCACGGGAGAAGCGATCAATGGCCGGCTTTTCAATGTTACCGGTGACCCGATCGACGGGCTGCCTGCCGTATCCAAGGAAAACGGACGTCCGATCCATGCCAAGCCGCCGCTGTTTGAAAACCTGAGCACAGCCACCGAGGTACTGTTTACCGGTATCAAGGTTATTGACCTGATCGAGCCCTATGCAAAGGGTGGTAAGATCGGTCTCTTCGGTGGTGCCGGTGTGGGCAAGACCGTATTGATCCAGGAGTTGATCAACAACATCGCCAAGGGTTACGGTGGTCTCTCCGTATTCGCCGGTGTGGGTGAGCGTACCCGTGAAGGGAATGACCTGCTGCGTGAGATGATCGAAGCAGGTATCATGAAATATGGAGACGCGTTCAAACATAGTATGGAAGAAGGCGGGTGGGACCTGGAGAAAGTGGATATGGAAGGCCTGAAGGATTCCAAGGCAACCTTCGTGTTCGGCCAGATGAACGAACCCCCGGGCGCCCGCGCCCGCGTGGCCCTGAGCGGTCTGACGGTTGCCGAGTATTTCCGTGATGGAGACGGGCAAGGTAAAGGAAAGGACATCCTGTTTTTCGTAGATAATATCTTCCGTTTCACACAGGCCGGTTCCGAAGTGTCCGCCCTGCTTGGCCGTATGCCTTCCGCTGTGGGTTACCAGCCTACGCTGGCCACGGAGATGGGCCTGATGCAGGAAAGGATCACGTCCACCCGCAACGGTTCCATCACTTCCGTTCAGGCGGTGTACGTTCCGGCGGATGACCTGACCGATCCGGCCCCCGCAACTACGTTCGCCCACCTGGATGCTACCACGGTACTGAGCCGTAAGATTGCCGACCTTGGCATCTACCCGGCGGTGGATCCCCTGGATTCAACGTCCCGTATCCTTTCCCCGATGATTGTAGGCGATGCGCACTACAATTGCGCCAACCGCGTGAAACTGATCCTCCAGCGCTACAAGGAACTGCAGGATATCATCGCGATCCTCGGTATGGATGAACTGAGCGACGATGATAAACTCACGGTTGCCCGTGCCCGTAAGGTACAGCGCTTCCTGAGCCAGCCCTTCCACGTGGCCGAACAGTTCACCGGCCTCAAAGGTGTATTCGTCAGCATCGAGGATACCATCCGCGGCTTCAACATGATCATGGACGGCGAAGTGGATGAATACCCCGAAGCGGCATTCAACCTGGTGGGAACCATCGAAGATGCCATGGAGAAAGGCAAGAAGATGCTGGAAGCAGCCAAAGCATAATCAGTGCTCATCAACTAAACGGATATCATGCAATTAGAGATACTGACGCCGGAAAAGAAACTGTATGCCGGGGAAGTCTATGGCATCCAGTTGCCGGGCATATCGGGATCCTTTGAGATCCTGGAAAAACACGCGCCCATGGTGAGTGCCCTGGGGAGAGGAACCATGAAAGTACTCATGGACAAGAGCGGTAACAACAATACCCGTTATACCATCCAGGGTGGTTTCATGGAAGTGATCCAGAACAAGGTAACCGTGCTGGTGGAAGGCGCTGAGGAAAAATAGCCAGATCGCATTATGATAATCACAAGGCTGTCCTGAGGGACGGCCTTTTTTGTGAAATAGCCTCCACGGTACCATCAACCTTGCCGGCGGTTCGTGCAAAGGAAATCCACGGGCGATCGGCCAGTGAAGCGATATGGCATGATCCGTAGTGATCAAGGGAGAACTTCATGCTCAATGGCGATATCGACATCCTTTACTGGAATACCCGCACATAATCCACGAACATCCATTGGGGGAAGGTGGTTGTGCTATTCGGGCTGCCGGGCCAGTTACCACCTACGGCAATATTGAAGATGAAAAAGAAAGGTTCATTGAAAGGATAGTTATTGGGCGCGATATCGTTTTTGGTCACTTCATTGATCAGCTGGTCGTCAACAAGGAACTGAATCTTGTCCTGTACCCAAACCAGGCTGAAAACATGGAAGGCATCACTGAAGGATTCTGTTTTCGTGATGGATTTGGAAATATTCCTCGCCCCGGCGCCGGTGGCATAGTGGGCGGTCGCGTGCACTTTGTTCGGCTCATGGCCCAGTAACTCCATCATGTCCATCTCCCCGCAGGCTGGCCATCCTACGGTGCTGATATTGTTTCCGAGCATCCAGAGGGCCGGCCAGATGCCTTGCCCATAGGGCATTTTGGCCCGGATGTCGATGCGCCCGTACTGGAAAGATTTTTTCCGCTGGGTGGTGATCCTCGACGAAGTGTAATTTTTCCCGCCTACATTTTCATTCCGCGCTTCAATGATGAGTTTTCCCCTTTGCAGGTAAAGGTTTTCTCCATTGGTATACCACTCCAGTTCGTTGTTTCCCCAGCCGCAGACATTGGGACAGCCGTCGCCGGTTTCAAAGTTCCAGTCGCTCAGGTTGAGTGCGTTCCCGTCGAATTCATCGGCCCATACCAGCGTGTATCCCGGGTAGGTGTTTGGGGTATTGTACCCGGCGTCATCAAAAAAGATTTGGGTATCGTCGTTTGTAATATACCCCCTGACCGTATTGTTCGGCAGCGTGCCATTCACCGGGTTACTGATCAGCAATCGGAACTCTTCCGTGTTTTCTTTCCATTCATCGGCCACGATTTCCACCTGCAGTGTCTTTTGCGTCTCACCCGGCTGGAAGCTGACCGTGCGCGAACTGAAAGCGATAAAGTCCAGGCCGGCTTTCGCCGTTGCCTCTTCCGTTGCCACGGAAACGCTCACGGACTGGGTACTTGCGGCGCTCAACTTGAATTCAAAACTGAACAACAGGTTTGCGCCCGTACCTTCATTGGCGGTCACCGGGGAAACGGTGATGGCTGGAACGGGAGGTGCAGGATCATTTGAGGATTTAGAACATTGCCATTGCAGGGCAACCGCAAGGATTGCCATGAAACTGAACCCGGCTTTCAGTGTATTTTTCATCGTTTAATAAATCTAAGTAATTGAAGATTGACAATGAAAGAACGGTGCGGGAAATTCTTTTCCTGTTTAACTTTATACATTTATGTCGCGCGTTATACCTCCACATGTAAGCAGGCTGGCCGTTTCTTGGTATTTCCTTTGTTGCGGTTTGGTCTTTTCCTCCTGGGCATCCAGGATTCCCGCCATCAAGGATTATTTCGGTATGAATGAGGCAAAACTGGGATCCGTTTTATTTATGCTTCCTTTCGGATCTTTGGTGGCACTTCCGTTTGCCGGCTGGGCCGTACACCGGTTGGGCAGCCGCGGCATGACGCTGTTGTCCGCATTGGGTTATGCAGTCCTGCTGGCGGCCATCGGGTACACTGTTGAAATCTGGCAACTTTCCCTGGTGCTCTTCCTCTTCGGTTTTTTTGGAGATATCCTCAATATTTCCATGAACACGCAAGGCCTGGGCGTACAGAAAAAAATGAACAGGCCTATCCTTTCCAGTCTGCATGGTCTCTGGAGCATTGGGGCGTTGTTGGGCGCCGTGATCGGGGGATGGACCATGAGGCAGGAATGGGGTACACTCAAACATTTCCTGTGGGTAGCCATCGCCTGTGTGGTGCTGGCCCTGGTCATGTTCGTGTTCCTGATCCAGGACGAGCAGGGTACGGAAGGCAATCAAAAGTTGTTTTCATGGCCAGGCAAGGCCTTGCTCCTGCTGGGACTGATCTGTTTTTGCACGGCGATGTGTGAAGGGGCGATGGCAGACTGGAGTTCGCTGTATTATCGCCAGGTGCTGCAGGATCCCGGCAAAGTAAGCACCACGGGATATACGGCCTTTACCTTCGCCATGGCCATCGGGCGCCTGATGGGCGACCGCATCATACGCTGGCTGAGATACCGGAATACCCTGATGCTCAACGGGCTGCTGATTGCTGCGGGCCTGGCGCTGGCCCTCGGAATCCAGGTACCCGTTGCCGTTATTATCGGGTATGCGCTTGTAGGCCTTGGCGTGTCATCGGTGATACCCATCGTGTACATGATCGCCGGAAAATCACAGGAGATGGCGCCGGCTGCCGCACTTGCCGCCGTGAGTACGATCGGCTTTACCGGCTTTCTCATCGGGCCGCCCGTGATCGGGTTCATCGCCCATGAAACGGGGCTGCGACTGGCCCTGGTACTTGTATTGATACTCGGGATCGTAATTACATATATATCGGCAAAGACAATCCCTGAAAAAACTCGTAAAAGCTGAAAAGCAGTTTATCGCCTTTCACTTTTCACCTTTCACCTTTCACTTTTCACCTTTCACTTTAATTCAGGGAGGGATCAACCGGGTAATTGATCATCATCTCATAGTCTCCGCCCATTTTTCGGAGAGAGTCTTTCCATACCTGGTCAGGTTTAGTGGGGAAAACCAGGTTCTGTCGCGCCGGGGTAACAAGCCAGCTTCTTTCTTTAAGTTCAAGGTCAAGCTGCCCGCCCGTCCATCCGGAATAGCCGATGAAGAACCGTATTTTATCGCGCTCAAATCGGTTCTCGCGCAGGCCAAGGATGGCCAGTTCAAAATCACCGCCCCAGAAAATTCCATCAGCCACTTCAAAACCACCCGGGATTTCTTCCGGGTATTGATGCAGGAAATGCAGGGTGTCTTTTTGCACGGGTCCGCCGATATATACCGGCTGGTCCATCCCGGACAGGTCCGGGAGCAATTCTTCCAGGGTGTATTCATAGTCCCGGTTGAGCACAAAACCAAAACTGCCTTCGTCCTGGTGCTCGCAAAGCAGTACGACGGTGCGCATGAAATTGGGGTCCTTGAGGAAAGGTTCCGCAATCAGTAACATACCTGGTGCCGGTGAATGCATGATTCCTAAGTTAACGGTAAAAGAAATATGTTGCAAACGAAATTTACCCGTGTTACCGGGCGATTTTTCAACGATTTTCTGCTTTATCTTGAAATTGTTTAACGTTTTAAGTCTTAAACCTTAGTTAATTCAATCAAACGGCTGGTGACGCCCGGAAGGCCAGCGTATTTTTGCAAGCGCATGAAGAAAATTTTTACCCTCATCACCATACTGATCACGCTTTCCCTGATAGGGATCATCGCGATCCAGGTATCCTGGATCAAGAACATGCTCGTGATTAAAAAGGAACAGGTGAACCAGCACCTGGAACTTGCGATGCACGAGGTAGTAGAAGAACTCGTGGAAGAGAAGAGCAAGTTTCCTTCCCTGCTTTCACCCAAGGTGATGTCAGAATGGCCGCGAGACCAGCTCCTGAATCTCATGCGGGCACCTACTGTTGCACAGAAGTATTCCGTCATGGAGATCCATAAGAAACTGCGCCGGTCGTTCGAGCAGCATGGACAGGGGGATACCAAGTTTGAATTCGCCGTTGTTTCCAGCACCAACACATTCGGATATGAAATGGTTACCTCTAAATTCGAACAGAGTTATGAGGCGGCGATGATCGACACGGTGCATAACCATGTATTCATCTGGACCCTTTCTTCGCTTTCGGGCAGCGATACGGAAAGCCTCTCACCCGATGAGAAACTGGTGGTGGTCATTTCAGGGCTCCAGGACTATGTCATGCGCTCCCTCGGCTGGATGATCGCCGGAGCCCTCCTGTTTACGCTTACCATTATTGCGGCTTTTTACCTGACGGTGCGGACCTTGTTGAGACAGAAAAAGCTCTCGGAGATCAAGTCCGATTTCATCAACAACATGACCCATGAGCTGAAAACACCGCTGGCTACGATCTCCCTTGCCGTAGACGCCATCAAGAATGAAAAAGTGCAGTCGGATAAGGAAAAGCTGAACTATTTCAGCGGCATCATCAAAGATGAAAACAAGCGGATGAACAAGCAGGTGGAGACAATATTACAGGCTGCCTTGCTCGACAAAGACGCTGTCCAACTGCAGATGGGTAACCTCCGCGTGCACCAGATTCTTGAACGCATCCTGGACAACTTCAAGTTGCAGCTGAATGAACGGGGCGGTCATGCAACCCTCAGCCTTGAAGCGACGAACGACCTGGTGGAGGGAGATGAAGTTCATTTTACCAATATGCTCAGCAACCTGATGGACAATGCTGTCAAGTATTCAAAGGAAGACGTGCCGCCGGAAATCCGCATCACCACGCAGAGTTCCGGGAAGCACATTCGTGTCAGGATCGAAGACAATGGCATTGGTATGAATAAGGAAACCCTTTCCCGCATCTTTGAGAAATTTTACAGGGCGCATACCGGCAACGTCCATAATGTAAAGGGATTCGGACTGGGACTTAGTTATGTTAAGTCCATGGTGGATGCCCATGGCGGACGCATCAAGGCCGAAAGC
>JALOMP010000163.1 GCA_025455365.1 Chitinophagaceae bacterium
AACCGTCAACCGTCAACCGTCAACCGTCAACCGTCAACCGTCAACCGTCAACCGTCAACCGTCAACCGTCAACCGTCAACCGTCAACCGTCAACCGTCACACATGAAACGACGAAATTTCCTTAAACTTACTGGCTTATCCCTTCCTATTTTCCAGGTGTCTACCCTGAGATCCGCGCCGCTGGCCGCATCCGGCCCGGTGGTGATTTCCACCTGGGATTTTGGGCAGGCCGCCAATGCGGAAGCATGGAAAGTATTATCCACCAATGGCCGGGCACTGGATGCAGTGGAAGCCGGTGTGAAAGTTCCCGAAGCGGATCCCACCAACCAGAGTGTTGGGTACGGCGGTTTACCCGATCGTGATGGAAGGGTCACCCTGGATGCCTGCATTATGGATGAAGCCGGCAATTGCGGGTCGGTGATGTGCCTTGAACATATCAAACATCCCATATCCGTAGCAAGGCTGGTTATGGAAAAGACGCCGCATGTTATCCTGGCTGGCGACGGCGCGCTGCAATTTGCGATGTCACAGGGTTTTCAAAAAGAAAACCTGCTGACCCCGGAAAGTGAAAAAGCCTGGCGGGAGTGGTTGAAAACTTCCCGGTACGAACCCAGGGCCAATATCGAAAACCAACTCTATAAAAAGCAGGATGACACGCCCGATCCGGATGGTCACGGAAACATATTGCATCCTCCCATGCCCGGTGGCCCGGAAAACCACGATACGATTGGAATGCTGGCCCTCGATGGCTTTCGGAACCTCAGCGGAGCCTGCACAACCAGCGGCATGGCATATAAGTTACATGGCCGCGTGGGAGATTCCCCTGTCATCGGCGCAGGATTGTACGTAGACAATGAAATCGGCGCAGCCACCTCCACGGGCGTGGGCGAAGAAGTGATCCGCTGTGTGGGATCGCACCTGACCGTTGAACTCATGCGACAGGGACGCAGTCCTTTTGAAGCGTGCAAGGCCGCTGTGGAGCGCATCGCCCGCCGCAGCCCGGAAAAAATGAAAAACATACAGGTGGGGTTCCTGGCACTGAATAAGAAGGGCGAATACGGTGCTTTCGCATTGCAAAAAGGATTCACCTATTCAGTCCGCAACGGGAGCACGGACAAAGTGTTCGAAAGTGACTATTATTTCAAAGGATAAAACAGGGGCGATTTCATGGCGTCCGGAACAAATTGACAAAACGACCAATTTTCGTTGATACGTATGCGTTATACTCTCGAGATCCTCGCCTACAACCTGGAATCCTGCAACATCGCTGAAAAGGCCGGCGCAGACCGTATTGAACTCTGCGACAATCCGGGGCAGGGAGGCACCACCCCATCCCTGGGCGTCATTCGTGCGGCCATCCGTGATTCACGCATCCCGGTCTTCCCCATGATTCGTCCACGCGGGGGCGATTTCCTTTATAATGATGCAGAGTTTGCGGCCATGAAGGATGATATCCGTGCCTGCAAACAGCTTGGAGCCGGGGGCATCGTCCTGGGCCTGTTACGGTCCGATGGCAGCATCGATGTGGAACGCACGGCACGCCTGGTGTCCATTGCCTACCCTATGGAAGTAACTTTCCACCGGGCATTCGACCACTGCGCTGATCCGTTTACCGCGTTGGAAGATATCATCAACTGCGGCTGCAACCGCATCCTCACCAGCGGACAGAAGTCAACGGCGGCCGAAGGCATCTCCCTGATCCACGAGCTGGTGGAAAAAGCTGCGGAACGAATCTCCATCATGCCCGGTTCCGGAATCCGTTCGTCCAACCTGCATGGAATTGCACGCAACACGGGTGCACGGGAATTCCACAGTTCCGCCGGTACCCTTCAGGAAAGCCGGATGCAGTTTATCCGTCCGGAATTTGCCCGGGAAAACTCATATCAACTGCCGGATAAGCAGGAAGTTTCGGCCATGCGATCCATCCTGCAGAACCTTTCCGCCTAACCATTGCCCGGCTCAGCATATTTGAGTAAATTGAAAGGGCAATCCTTGCTATGCCTGCCATCCTGAAGAAAAAATACTGGCTCATCCTGCTGGCCGTCAGCGCCGGTATTTTCGGTTATGCGTTTATGTTTGTTGACAGCCCGGTGGATTACAACACGGAGGTCAAGCCGCTGCTGAATAAAAAATGCATTTCATGCCACGGTGGCGTGAAGCGGAAAGGCGGATTCAGTCTCCTGTTCCGGCAGGAAGCCCTGGACACCACCGAATCCGGTAAACCTGCCATCATCCCTGGGGACCCCAACGGGTCCGAAATGATCCGTCGGCTCACCAATTCAGACCCCGATGAACGGATGCCCTACCACGAGGAGCCCCTGGAAAAAGAGGAAATTGAGATTTTACGGCGATGGATACGCGAAGGCGCACGGTGGGGCGACCACTGGGCCTACACGCCTGTCCGGCCTATTGACCCACCCAGACCAAAAGGCGCGTTCTGGGGCTTGTTACCGGCACCGGAAAACAACTGGGTGCGTAACGAGATAGACTGGTTCATCGCGGATAAGCAGAAAAAAAACGGGCTGGAGCCTTCCTCGGAAGCGGAGAAGAATATCCTGCTGCGCCGGGTGAGCCTCGACCTGACCGGGCTTCCCGCACCGGAAACCATCGCCCGGGAATATTTACTCGATGACAGCCCGGAAGCTTATGAAAAACTGGTGGGCAGGCTGCTCGCCCAGCCAACCTACGGGGAACGATGGACCGCACTCTGGATGGATCTCGCGCGCTACGCGGACACCAAGGGATATGAGCGGGATGATTCCCGGAGCATCTGGCGGTACCGCGACTGGCTGATCAGGGCTTTCAATGCGAATATGCCCTACGACCGGTTTCTAACGGAACAAATCGCCGGGGACCTTTTGCCCGGTGCCACGGATGAGCAGCTGGTGGCTACGGCATTCCACCGGAATACCCTTACCAATGACGAAGGCGGAACAGATAACGAGGAATTCCGAACCTCGGCGGTGATGGATCGGGTCAATACTACCTGGGAAGTGCTGATGGGCACAACCTTCGCCTGCGTGCAATGCCACAGCCATCCCTATGATCCATTCCGCCATGAGGAGTATTACCAGTTCATGGCCTTTTTCAACAACACACGCGATGAAGACACCGAGGCCGAATACCCGCTGCTGCGTGAATATAAAAATGATGACAGCATCCGTTTCAACAGGCTTAGGCAATGGCTGGATAAGGAGGCTACCGCCGTGGAGCGCGAACCCATCGTTCATTTCCTGCGCACCTGGCAACCCGCGGTAAACAGCCTCATCGCCGATTCATTTGTCAATGCCGAACTCGCCGATACCAAATGGCTGGTAATGCGCAATCATTCGGGTAGTCGCATCCGTCATATCGACCTCAGCGGGAAATCCCAACTCCTGGTGCGATACCTGACCTGGCCCAAACAGGGAACCTTGCGCGTTCACCTGGACCGTCCGGATGGCCCGCTGCTATGTTCGATAGACGCCGTATCGACAAACGGAAACTGGATATTCCGGGAAATTCCCATCCGGCAAACGGATGGCATACACGACTTATACTTTGAATACCATAGCCCACTATTAAAAAATCCAGACGACAACGGGATCATGTTTGACTGGTTCCATTTCAACAATCCTTTTCCAGGCAGGGGAAAAGTTGGATTCGACAGCGCCTATGCCTGGTACCACCGGCTGCTCCAGGCAAAGGATGTTGTGGTAACGCCTATCATGCAGGACAATCCTGCCGGCCTGTCACGCGCCACGCATGTATTTGAACGGGGCAATTGGCTCGTAAAAGGTGATCCTGTTGATGCCGATGTCCCAAAATCGCTTCCAGCCCTGCCCGCGGAAGCGCCACGCAACCGGCTCGGACTCGCACGCTGGATCGCCAGTACCGGGAACCCGCTCACGGCGCGAACCATGGTCAACCGTCTATGGGAGCAACTTTTTGGCCAGGGCCTCTGCGAAACCCTGGAAGACATGGGCACGCAGGGCATTCCGCCCACACACCCGGAACTGCTGGACTGGCTTGCCTGGCAGTTCATGCATACGGATCAATGGCAATTGAAACAAACCCTGAAACGGATGGTGTTGTCGGCAACATACCGCCAGGATGCAAGGGTTACCCCGGGAGCCCTTGCCGCTGATCCCTACAACCGCTGGTACGCCCGCGGACCACGGGTACGACTAACCGCGGAACAGGTGCGTGACCAGGCACTGGCCGTCAGCGGCGTTCTCAGTCCCAAAATGTACGGACCCAGCGTCATGCCATACCAGCCAAAGGGTATCTGGCAAAGTCCCTGGAACGGACAGGACTGGGTGTTGAGCAAGGGGGAAGACCAGTACCGGCGGGCCGTTTACACCTACTGGAAACGGACAAGCCCCTATCCATCCATGATGAATTTCGACGGGTCCGCGAGGGATCTGTGCAATGCCCGAAGGATCCGCACCAATACCCCTTTGCAGGCCCTCACTACGCTCAACGATTCCGCCTACCTGGACATCGCCAGGCATTTTGCATTCAGGCTGAAAAAGATCTATGGCGATAATTACCGGACAATCATCCAGGAAGCCTACCGGTCGGCAACCGGTTTGCCTGTTGGTGAACAAAAAAGCAAAGTACTGACTGAACTGTATCTGGACGCCCTTCAACGGTTCCGGAAAAACAAGGACAAAGCATGCGAAATGGTTGGACTGGAGGGGGAGCACAACAACCCGGAAACCGCCGCATTGGTGGTGGTGACAAATGTAATCTTGAACCTGGATGAAGTGATCATGAAAAATTAATTGACGGTCTGCCGTCATTCGTAAAACGTCAAATAATGCACCAAAAACATCTCCTTCAAACGGATGCGGTGAAGCGTGAATTGGAGCTGACCACCCGCCGGCACTTCCTGAAGGAATGCCGCACCGGCATAGGCATGATGGCACTGGGCTCATTGCTGGGGGGATGTGATTTATTTAGCAGAAGATCGTCACCGGGTCTTGCACCGGAGGCCTCCAGCCTGGCCTTCGATCCCTCCAAACCCCTGGCCCCGAAGATTCCCCATTTCCCCGGAAGGGCCAAATCGGTGATTTTTTTGCATATGGCCGGCGCGCCCTCGCAACTGGAACTGTTTGACTACAAGCCAGATCTCCAGAAACTGGACGGTCTGGATTGTCCGCAATCGTTCTTGGAGGGGAAAAAATTCGCATTCATCCGCGGGGTACCTAAAATGCTCGGGCCACAGGTTGGATTCCGTCAATACGGGGAAAGCGGTCAATGGATGAGTGATCACCTGCAACATTTCAGGCAGGTAGCCGACGACGTTACCATCCTAAAATCGATCCAGACAGACCAGTTCAACCATGGACCGGCTCAATTGCTGATGCATTGCGGAACACCCCGGCTCGGCAGGCCAAGCATGGGCTCCTGGGTAACCTATGGGCTGGGATCCGCAAACAGCAACCTGCCCGGTTTTGTGGTGCTCACTTCCGGGGGTAAAAACCCCGATGCCGGAAAAAGTATCTGGGGCAGCGGCTTCCTGCCGTCGGTTTACCAGGGCGTACAATGCAGGTCTGAAGGCGAACCCGTACTTTTTCTCCAGGATCCACCCGGTATGGACCGCGACCTTCGCAAGGCGTCGATTGATGCCATCAATAAAGTAAACCAACAGACATTCGAGGAATTCGGCGATCCCGAAACGCTCTCGCGCATCGCCCAGTACGAGATGGCTTTCAATATGCAAATTGCCGTTCCCGAGGTAATGGATATCCATGACGAGCCAGACTATATCCTGGACATGTATGGAGCAAAACCCGGGAAGGCATCCCTTGCCAACAATATCCTGCTCGCCCGTAAACTGGTGGAGAAAGGCGTACGTTTTGTGCAGGTTTTCGACTGGGGATGGGATAGCCATGGTACGGATTCCAGTCTCGCCATCGACCTTGGATTTATCAATAAGGTCCGGCAGGTGGACAAGCCCATGACCGCCCTCATCCTTGACCTCAAACAGCGGGGTATGCTGGAGGATACACTGGTAGTCTGGGGCGGCGAATTCGGACGGACACCGATGCAGGAGAATCGCGAAGGCAAACAAAATCCATACAAAGGAAGGGACCACCATGTGGAAGCTTTTACCATGTGGATGGCAGGTGGCGGCATAAAGAAAGGAGTCAGTTTCGGAAAGACTGATGAGATAGGCTACTCGGCCGTGGAGGGCAAGGTCTCCGTGTATGACATCCAGGCAACCATCCTCAACCAGTTAGGCTTCGACCACGAAAAATTCACCTACGATTTCCAGGGCAGGCCTTTCCGGCTGACGGATGTGCATGGGAAAGTCATTCAGGATATCATTGCGTGAGTGGTTCATGGTTCGTGGTTCGTGGTTCATGGTTCGTGGTTCATGGTTCATGGTTCGTGGTTCATGGTTCATGGTTCGTGGTTCATGGTTCATGGTTCGTGGTTCGTGGTTCATGGTTGACGGTTGACAGTTGACGGAAACAGCCGGGATTCCGCTCTATTGACTATCTTATACACCTTAATGTAAACCTACACCCTACACCCTACACCCTACACCCTACACCCTACACCCTA
>JALOMP010000164.1 GCA_025455365.1 Chitinophagaceae bacterium
TGCATTGCCGGAACGGTTAACAATGGGAATGGAGATAACAGGCATCCGGTAAAATTACGCCGATTCCCCGGAATCACGCGTCAGCAATGCGGTGGCATATGCCATTACCCCTTCCTCGCGGCCCACAAAACCCATTTTCTCGGTGGTGGTGGCTTTCACGGAAACGTCTTCTACGGTGAGGCCCAGAATTCGACTGATCACGTCCTGCATTTGCGGCACATAGGCTTTGATCTTCGGTGTTTCAAGGCATAGCGTAGTGTCGATATTCACCACCCTGTACCCTTTTTCATGGATCAGGGAATGGGTGCGTTTTAACAGGATCTTGCTGTCTATGTCCTTGAATTCGGCACTGGTGTCCGGGAAGTGTACGCCGATATCCCCCAGCGCCAGGGCTCCCAGCATGGCATCGCATATGGCATGCAGCAGGACATCGGCATCGCTATGACCTTTGGCGCCTTTAACATGCGGTATCTCCACCCCGCCCAGCCATAGCCTGCGGCCTTCAACCAGCTGATGGAAGTCTACACCTAAACCAATTCTATAGGACATACCAGGTTTTGGGCAAATATAGAAGGAAGTGTGATTTGGGAATTCGGATTTCGGAAGTATTATGTCAGACCGTCAAAAAAAAAATCGGAAGTGAGGATCGTTTCCACACTTCCGACATCCAAGATTCGAAATCGGACTTTATTCTTTATTTCCCCCGTCCAGGTCAAACACCAGGCTGAAGCGGATGGTATTCGACAGCGGGTTCCGGTTGACGCCGGACCCCGAAGGAATCAGGTAAGAGAAGTTCAGGCCGAAAATATTGTATTTGATACCGGCACCCATGGTGAAGTACTGGCGGTTTCCCTTGGTTTGATCTTCGTAGAAATAACCCGCACGGAACGCGAACTGGTCGTTATACCAGTATTCCAAACCGGTGGCGAAGTAAAATTCCCTGAGCTCTTCGCTGAACCCGCCTGGCGCATCACCCCAAGACGTGAACCAGCTGCTCACTACACCCGTGCTGTAATATTTCTCCCAGCCAGCTGAGTCGTCCCGAGCCGGGGGAGTAGGCACCATCAGTTTCAGGACATCCACGCCGAAAGATAACTTGTTAACCTCGTTGAAGGTTTTCGTGTACATGGCACCGACACCAAAATTCGCGGGGATGAATTCCTTCTTGGTGGCATCATCCGTGTAGCCGATTTTGGAACCGAGGTTGGTCAGCGCCAGGCCGAAATTCCATCCGGAGCCGTCTCCATCCGGTTTGGCAGTGGTGTAAAACAGGCCAAGGTCGCCGGAAACGGCATTGCCGGCCTTGTACGAAACGCCGTTGACGGCAGCCCCACCAGCCAGGTTTGAATTGATGTAGCGCAGGGCTACGCCCAGGCTCAGGTTATCATTCAGTTTGCGGGAGTATCCGGCGTCGATCGCGAATTCCCTCGGACGGAAAGTATTGAGGTCATTACCCAGGTTATCGGTAAACTGGATATTGCCCAGGCTGAAATAACGGAAGGAACCAGAGATGGCTTGCAGGTCGTCCAGTTTATAATATCCCGCCATGGTTGCCATGTACACATCATTCAACCCAAGTTCTTTTAACCAGGGCGTGTACGTAAGGGCGATGGCTCCCTTGCTGGGGGCAAAGGGGTATTTTGCGAGGTTGTAGAACTGGGAGTTTACATCGCCCGATGTAGCCACACCCAATTCGCCCATGCCGCCTGCGCGGGCATCGGGTGAAATTCTCAGGAACGGAACGGCCGTCGTTACCACATTGACCGGTTCAGACTGCGCGAAAACACCGCTGGCAGATACAATACACACAAACCCCAAGGTGAGTTTCAAAATAAGTCGTTTCATTATAAGCTGTTTGGCAAAATGTGAGAAAAAAGTTGGGTAGAAATCTATGCCATCGCGTGTGTTTGGGGTACTCAAAAATAGAGTGTTTTTAATATAACCACTACAAAATCAACAGTTTTTCAAGTTTTTCCCGGCTTTTGCCGTCGGAGGTACGAACACGCAAGCGATAGATATAAACGCCCCTTCCAAGCCTGGCACCATAATCATCCCTGCCATCCCATTCCACTTCACATGAACGGTTACCCCCGGTATTTATTGTTTGTGCTATGGTTCTCACCAGTTTACCACCAACCGTCATCACCTGGATCGTCACCTGGAGGTTCTCAGATGGACGGTTGTGTTCAAACCAGAACTGGGTGCGCGTGGTGAAGGGATTGGGATAGTTCAGCACATGTTTTATCTCTAGTTCCTCCTGTTTCACCACCCTGCACTCCAGGACATATTCATTGGAATTATTGAATACATCCCAGGCACGGATCCGGATGCTGTGTGTACCTTCTTCCAGTACCGGCAGCTGGAACCGGACCTTTCCCCGCTGGTAGCTATCCTGCTCCGCCTCGTAAAAATCGTTCAGCACATAGGTCTGCCCCGCATTTCCGTCTAGCACAGCGGTCAGGTTATGACCAATTCCCGTGCCAACTGTGTTAATTCCGGAAGAATCGGCCAGGGAAATGATCAAAACAGGTGTTTCATTGGAGAGTCCGCCGTTGACAAATTTCTCGTCGTTCAGCCAGGCGCGGATCGTGGGCCCCGCCCCGTCATCGGCCACTTCGTTACCCAAACCGCCCACAAACAGTTCATCCGTAAAGCCAGACGCTTCACGGATGCCGTTATCGCCATAATAACTTAATCGCCCCTTCCCGGTCTGGTAATTGATATCCCTGGGCACGATAAAGGTGTAGCTGAAGCGGCCGTTCTGCACTTTTACCTTCCCATTGTACAACAGGTTCTGCCGGACGGTGAAACCGGTTACGAGGCTACCCGGGTCATTCCCAAGGGTTTGCAGCTGCTGGGATTTGTCGTAAACCGAGGGATATACAAAACCATTAAAATCAGTGAGCGGGGCCCCATTGGGGTCTGTGACCTCGCCGCTGATCGTGTAGCGGTTGAGTGCTTTCAGGGTGTCTGTAAATGAACCAACAGGCGTGCCATTGATGGACGTGGTACGAATCCTGTCTACCGGGAATCCCAGGGTGAGGGCGGGATCGCCCAACAGGGTGAACTTACGGTTATTGGTAACGTCCCCGGACGACTGGTACGTAAAGTTTTTCGCGGTTCTTACGGCATCCCCCAGGGAAGGATATTTCCCGTCGGGCCCCGCCTGGAGAGCAAAGCGCAGGTAATTGTTATTCATCACCCGGTTGCTGAATGCAAAAACCAGTCTTGTGGTTGTCATCAGTGCAATCGCCCCCGATGGCTGGCTCATCAATATCTGTTCACCAATGGATTCCACCAATGGGTTGTCATACGGCGCGAAGTCGCAGGTGGCGGTAATGAAAAGCGGCAGCTTGTTTTCATTCTTCCAGGACCTCACCATATCCAGGTCCAGGATGGCCTCCTGGGCCAGGCGCTGGCTGCTGCCATGGCCGCTGTAATTCCAGATCAGCGTTCCGTTGTATATGCGACTGTTAATCGATTCATTGACCCTGGGGTAGCGGCTGCCGCCTGTTCCGCTTTCCTGCTGGTAAGCGTCCAGGTAGGTTTTTTGCAGGTTTAAGGAGGGCGATAGCAGCCCCACCGTCTCCGCATGCAATTCCGCGTCGTTGAGGTGGATGTTCTGGTCTTCGTCGTCTGCCACCAGGCTGAACTGGTTGCGCCAGGGGCCCATGGATGCGGCACTGCGATACCGGGTCACTTTGTCCACCATCACCCTGGCCTGTTCCGGCGTTGCCGCGGGCAGGCGACCGATACCCACGTCGAGGTAACTTACGGGTATCAGCGCATTGATATCGTCTCCATCGTCCAGGTATCCGAAGAAATCATCGGAGGTATAGCTGTTGAGCGGATCCAGTGAAATCGCATTCTGCCAGGCCGGAACCAGGTTGGTATTCCGGGCGATCCGGTTGCGGTAGTCAAAGGAAGCGTCCCCGAATAGCAGCAGGTACCTTGGCCGCCGCGCTGAATCCGGACCGGCCCGGTCGTAGAACATTTTTACGAAGTCACGCAATGCAGCCGGATCCGGGCTGCCCGAGGAAAATTCTTGGTACACCTGCTCCACGTCTGCCACCAGCGATACCAGGTTTTCCGCCTGGCGGTGATGTTCCGCCAGTCGCTGCGCTTCACCCATCAGCGATGCGGTTGTCAGGATGATCATGCCCACCACCTGCGGCCGGTGCAGGTCCTGGTTGGAAACCCGGCCCACCAAACGGGGCAGCAGAAAACCGCTGCCGGAAAAGGCGATGTAGGTGCGGCGCGCGGGAGCATCGTCACGGAAACGAGTAACCGAACCTGAGGGTTCCGGGATCATCTGCCGTGGATGGATGGGATCGGTCACATCCCAGATGGCCTGCAGCCCTGCGGCATTCTTCAGGAGGTAACCGTTCACCTGCCCCGGGCCGGACACCGGGTTACCGCGGAAAATAAGCTGGGGACTGCCGGACATGTCCAATTCCCGGGTACAGAAAATTTCAAACCAGTTCAGCCAGCCCTGTCCGTTGACGCTTCCGGGGGAAAACGACAGGTTCAACTGGAGGCGGTTTTCGGTAAGGCTGGTGGTGGCCGACTGCTGGCTGGCCGTAGCAATGGGTTCATACAGGGTACCCTGCAGGGGCGGAAGGGAATGCTGGTATAGCAGGGTATTGTTGAGGCGAACGTCAAAGCGGCTGGCATTTCCCACGCTTCGGGCGATGACGTCGGTTACCACCGTTACGGGCGTACCGGGTACCAGTCCGCTGACGGGAATGTTGAAACTCCGGGCGGGCAGCTGGCCGGGGCCCGTACCGAACTCTTCGCCATACCACTCCTTGCCGCTCGACAGGAAATTCAGGGAGTCCAGCTCATAAAAATATTGCTCTTCGAACCGGTCGGTTTCCGATGTGGCGGCACCCGGCGCCAGCTGCTGGGGTATTCGGAGGCCGTCTCCACCGACGGTAAGGAAGTAAAAGGATTCCCCGCCATAAAGGTTTTTCCGGTGCCTGTAGGTATTATTCAGGCTGTCCCGCTCCCAGCCATCCGGCCCCCCGGCATAGAACAGAAAATAATCCTGCCCGCTGAACTGCCCATCGCCCCCGTCCTGTACCCAAATTGCGTTCTCGAGCAGGTCGTCCGGCCTGGCCACGGAATTTTTCTCGGGCAGCATCTTCCCCCCGTTGCCATAGAGGCGGATCGTATTGCTGGAAAGCGGAATGGGTATTCCCAGGCCTGACAGGAAGGAAGCGTCTATTTTATAGACCCCCGGGGCGCGTATGGCAATTTTATACCAATTCCCCGATGCCAGGACGGATCGGTCGGCGTAGGTCCGCTGGGCCAGGGCAGGCACGGACAGGGTCAACCCCAATAATAGGCAACAGGTTCTCAGCATCCGGGTTTAATGCTCTCAAAATTAGCATTTAGTAAACATTATTGTGGGAATTTGAGAGAATGCAAATGCCTGATTTCCGCTACATTCGCATTCGTGAAACCGGGTACCAGTGGTACAATATTTGAATGAGGTGTTCGTTTTCAAGAAGCTAAATCCAGCAAAATGCAAACTGTAAGCATGAAAAACCTTTTAATCGTACTCGCTGCCGTGGCTTTGTTCAGCTCCTGCAAGAACGGCGGTCCCTTCGGCAAAAAAAAGCATGAGAAATCCACCGTAACCGGCTGGAATTATAACGACAAGAACATGGGCGGATACAATGTATCCAAGGAAAAGGAACAAAAAACCGGACCTGGCCTCGTGTTCGTTCAGGGTGGTACTTTTACGATGGGCGCCACGGATGAGGATGTGATGGGCGACTGGAACAATGTTCCCCGCCGCGTGACGGTTTCCTCTTTCTATATTGATCGTTCTGAAGTGGCCAACGTCCACTATCGTGAATACCTCTATTGGCTGGAGAATGCATTTGACGATCCTACATATGCTAAAGTAGTGGATGGCGCGAAGCCGGACACACTCGTTTGGCGCAGTGAATTGGCGGCCAACGAACCTCTTGTTGAATATTATTTCCGCCATCCTTCCTATAACAATTACCCGGTAGTGGGTGTGAACTGGAAGCAGGCCAGCGATTTCTGTCTCTGGCGCAGCAACCGCGTGAACGAATTGATCCTCGTTGAAAAAGGATATATCAATAAAAACCAGTTAAAGACCATCCAGGGCCAGGGCGAAGAAAACTTCACCACGAAATCCTACCTGATGGGTCTTTATTCTCCACAGCCCGGCAAACCCAACGCGAAGAAGAACCCGCTGATGGACGCCAACGGCAAACCCCGCAACTATGTGAAATTCGAAGACGGCTACCTCCTGCCCGATTATCGCCTCCCTACGGAAGCGGAGTGGGAATACGCAGCCCTGGGTTATATCAACCAGAACCCCAAGAAAAAAACCAAGGAAGGCAAGCGTGGCGAGGAACTGATCATGAACAAGCAGGTATACTCGTGGAGCCAGAATGTCAATGGATTGCGCGATGCTCGTCATGGCAGCTGGCAGGGTAAATTCCTGGCCAACTTCAAACGCGGCAGTGGTGACAACATGGGTATCGCAGGTGGCCTGAACGACAATGCCTCCATC
>JALOMP010000165.1 GCA_025455365.1 Chitinophagaceae bacterium
TCGCAATCGGCCTTCTTGGAAGTACTTTCATTCCAAAGATTATAGGCAATCTCAGTGTGGGTTCTACAACCCAGCAGAGCCTTTCAATTGCCGCTGTAATGGCTGGTATATTACTGGTAATTTCCCTGTTCATTGGAAGAGTGGGGAAATCCGAATCAAAATAATTGCTAATTAAAATTTTAATCCAGGTTATGCGTACTTTGGTTTTATTATTGCTCATCCCGGTACTGCTGATACTGGTACAATGCACGACGTCTTCTGAAGACACTCTCCTGAATGGCTTTTCAGATCCTCCCGCAGAAGCCCGCCCATTTGTCCGGTGGTGGTGGAACGGGAACAGGATTACTGAAAAGGAGATAACCCGGCAGCTCGACGTTTTTAAGAAAGCAGGAATTGGCGGAATAGAGATAAATCCAATTGCAATTCCGGAGGAAGCAGATACATCAGGGACCAGGGCACTCAAATGGCTGAGTCCTGAATGGAATAAATTGCTGGCATACGCTTCAAATGAGGCATCCGAAAGAGGGTTGATAACTGATCTTATTGTCGGATCAGGCTGGCCTTTTGGAGGTGAATTCCTGAAAAAGGATGATATTGGAAGGGACCGGGTAATGAATGAATTCTTACGGAAGAATGAGTACAGGGAAGTATGGAAAAACGATTGCTTCCGGATTCTCGTTCCCCGTACAAGCAAAAACCTGACCGCCATGAACACGGTGAACTGAAATCCTTCACCAATGACCTGGTGGACAATATAAGGTATGCCAGTTATTACGTGCGCAAACCTATGAATGATTAAAACGCTGAACACAATGAAAGTCTTGATGGCCAGTTGGTCCTGGGAACCCGTAGGTGGTGACTGGACCTATATCCAGAATGTCAAAAGGCTCTATGAAGCTCATGGATATGAAGTGATCCCTTTCAGCACATACCTGGCTGATAAAACCGACCAACCCCCGCACAAATACTTTGTCAAAGCCTATGACTACAAAAAGCTGAACAGCCAGAAAGGACTGTTTACGGGCTTAAAAGCTGCTAAAAACTCGGTCATTTCCTTTGAGGCAATGAGCAATATAGACCAGATTCTGGATGAACATGAGATTAGCTTCGCTCACCTTCACAATGTCCACCACTGGCTTACCCCAGCCATTATCTGGAAACTGAAAAAAAGAGGCGTGCCGGTCCTTTGGAGCCTCCACGACTATAAAATCATCTGCCCGGAAGGAACCCTGTTTTCCAACGGCAGCATTTGTGAAAAATGTAAAGGCGGAAAGTTCTACCAGTGCACGATCAATAAGTGCAAAAAGGGATCCATGCTTGCAAGCCTGCTGGCCAGCATAGACGCATATTTCTACAACGCCGGTGGCATCTATAACAAGGTAGACGCCTACCTCTGCCCTTCCGAATTCCTGCTTAAGAAGTTCGGTGAATTTGGATTTGACCAGTCCAGGATGCATCTGTCCAATCTCTGTTATGACACCACCATTATCGACCGGTTCCTCGAAGCGCACCGGGATCCGGAAGGAATGTCTCCAAAAGAAGATTACATTCTCTACGTAGGAAGGATTGAAAGGAATAAAGGAATACACACGCTGATTGACGCGATTGAAGGAACGGGTATTCCCCTGAAGATTGCCGGTACGGGAAGTGCCCTGGAGGAATTAAAAGCCAGGGTGGCGCAAAAAGGCCTGAACCACGTAGAATTCCTCGGCTTCCAGAACAAGGACGCCGTTTTTGACCTCACAAGAAGGTCAAGATTCATCGTATGCCCGTCAGAATGGTACGAAAATTATCCCTATGCCATCATCGAAACCTTGTTGTTCTCCAAACCCGTGATCGGTTCAAGGATTGGGGGCATACCGGAGCTGGTCCTGGACGGGAAAACCGGGCTGCTGCATGAAATGGGAAATGCCGCAGACCTGAGGGAAAAACTGTTGACGCTGTGGAATAACCAGTCCTTGGCCAGGAAAATGGGTATCCAGGCAAGGGAACATGCATACGCACGTGTAAATTTTGAAACACATTGGAATTTTCTTGAAAATATTATTGAGAATCTATCGTTTAAGAATGGTAGAAACCCCATAGAAAACCCCCAAGCGACCCTGATTTAGTACGTCAATACATGAGATTTGCCTTGTTCTGGCGGATTTCATTCCGGATTACCCCCAAGGATTCAAAAATTCGGGGAAATTCGATAAAATAGGCGTCTCCGGCCCAAAGCGGGATGCCGGAAAAAGGGTCCTTGAAAGGGAGAAGGGTGGAACCAGGACCGGGAAATGGGTAACCAGGAAAGAGAAAAAGACCATTTGACAGTTTAATCTTACGAAAAGCATAACAAGAATGAAAAAAAGAATCTATTTAGCCGGCAGCGGCGGAATGCTTGGAGAGGCCTTTTACCGCGTTTTTAAGGACTCATATGATATCAAATGCACGGACAAGGATGTGAATACCGAATGGCTGAGTTTCCTGGATTTCCGGGATTATGAAGCATATAAAAAAGACGTGTTCGATTTCAAGCCCGACTATCTCTTCCACCTGGGTGCCTATACGGACCTGGAGTTCTGCGAAAAGAACGTCGATGACACCTATATGACCAACACCATTGCCGTGGAAAATGCCGTGCATATCGCCAATGCGCTGGACATTCCCTTGCTCTATATATGCACCGCAGGCATTTTCGACGGGAAGAAAGAACTGTATGACGATTGGGACCTGCCAAATCCGCTGGGCCACTACGCACGCTCCAAATACATGGGCGAGCGATACGTGGTGGAACACGCGAAACGGTATTTCATCTGCCGTGCAGGCTGGATGATGGGTGGTGGTCCTGACAAGGACAAGAAATTCATCAATAAACTGATCAAGCAGCTGGTTTCAGGTAAAAAGGAACTTTTTATTGTTAATGACAAGGACGGGACTCCTACCTATACCGTGGATTTTGCCAGGAATGTGGAAGTCATTGTCAAGAGCGAAAAATGGGGCTTGTATAACCTCGTTTGCAAGGGCCAGACCAGCCGCATGGAAGTTGCCGAAGAACTCGTCAGCAAACTGGGACTGACCGGGAAGATCAAACTGACCGAGGTCACCTCAGATTACTTCAAAGACGTTTACTTTGCCCAACGCCCCCCCTGCGAAAGGCTTGTAAATAAAAAACTCGACCTTCGGGGCCTGAACATCATGCGCGACTGGCGCGTTGCGCTTAATGATTATATCGACACGTATTTTACGGACTACCTGAAAGATAAATTCTAAACATATTCCGGTCATGCGCATTGCTTCATTTGGTTTTCGTTCCCTTCCTCCTTCTGAGGGCTCAGCCGGCGCCGACAAGTTCGCGCTGGAATTCCTGCCCAGGCTTGCGGAGAGGGGCCATATTGTGACCGCTTACAACAGGCTCTACCCCGGGCAGCAAAAAGGTCCGGACGAATATAAAGGCGTACACATTGTCTATTTCAGGACCATACGGAAATCCGGAATTGACACGTTGTGGCATTCCTTCAGGGTTATGTTGCACATCCTGACGAAAAACAAGGTGGACATCGTCCATATCCAGGGTAACAACGCCATCTTCGCTTTCCTGCTCAGGCTGTTTGGAAAGAATGTAGTGCAGAGCATTGACGGTGTGGAATGGGAAAGGGAGAAATGGTCCTGGGCCATGCGAAAGCTTGTCCTTGCGAACGCATACCTCGCCGTGCATGCTTCGAAATACATCGCCATTGACAATGTCTTTACCAGGGAAATATTTGAAAAAAGGTTCAAGCGCAAGTTTGATTTCATTTCCTTCGGCAGTGAAGTGAAGGATAATGGTGATACCGATGTGCTTGATCGTCTTAACCTGGTTAAAGGGGAATATTTCCTTTTTGTGGGCAGGTTTATCCCGGATAAAGGCCTCCAGTACCTCATACCGGCTTTCGAAAAGCTGAATACAGGCAAGAAGCTGGTCCTGGTGGGAGGATCGCCAAATCCTACCCAGTTTGAGGAAGATCTGAAAAACACACAGGACAACAGGATCGTTTTCCCGGGATTCATGTACGGACAGGATACCATCACCCTGATGAAGCATGCCTACGCGTATATTCAACCTTCAGACATTGAAGGCCTCTCGCCGGTCATGCTTTCCGTCATGGGACTTGGCACGCCTATCATTTGCAGCGATATCAGGGAAAACCTGTTCATCGTCCATGATGATGCCCTCCTGTTTGAGAAATCAAATATTGATTCCCTCCGGGATACACTTGAATATGCCCTGCAGCACCGGAATGAACACCTTGCAAAATCAGCCAAGGCCAAATCAAGGATTCTGCGAGACTACTCGTGGGAAACAATCACGGATCAATATCTTGAAATCTTCAACCGTACAAATTCGCCCCGGTTAAGCAATAACCGGCACATGCTGCCGGAACTGACCGGTCCCAGCCCAAAAGAATTGAGGACTACAAAAGAGCTGAACTAATCAAGTCATTTTACAGGAGACTAACAGAAAAAATTACAGAATGGTCAGAGTAGGAATCATCGGAATCGGAAAAATGGGCATCTCACACCTGGCAATCCTTGGGGCCAACCCCGATGTGAAGGTGGTTGGTGTATGTGACACGGCTAAAATGATGCTGGATGCCATTGAGAAATACAGCCCCTTTCCCTGTTACAGCGATTACAAAAAAATGCTGGAAGAAGCCAAACCGGAAGCGGTAGTGGTTTCCGTTCCCACCAAATACCATGCAAGCATGGTCCAGGAACTGCTGGAAAAAGGCATCCATGTGTTTACGGAGAAACCTTTCTGCCTGTCCCCGGAACAGGGAGCCCCCCTCGTGGAACTGGCCAGGAAAAAAGGACTGGTAAACCAGGTAGGATACCACAATAAATTCGTGGGGACTTTCAATGAAGTCAAGAAGATCGTTGACGGAGGCTACCTGGGAGAGATATACCATTTCCTTGGGCAGGCGTACGGTCCGGTTGTGGTGAAGGCAAAAGGAGACACCTGGAGATCCAACCCCGAAGAAGGGGGTGGTTGCCTGATGGATTATGCTTCTCACGTGATAGACCTCATCAACTATATCCTGTCCCCGATCACCGCGGTGAAGGCGAGCATGCTGAAATCCGTGTTCTCGAGGGAAGTGGATGACGCGGTTTTTGCATTGCTGGAACTCCAGAACAAGGTAACCGGTGTGTTATCCGTTAACTGGAGCGATGAAACATTCCGCAAAATGACCACTTCCGTCACCATCAGCGGCAAGAAAGGAAAGATCGTTTCAGATGCCAATGAACTGAAAGTTTGGTTCAAGGAAGGACCCTTCCCCGAAGGCTACAGCAAGGGATGGAATGTCCGTCATGTTACCGACCTTACGCCGGAAGTGGACTACTATCTGCGCGGAGAGGAATACTCCGCCCAGATGGATCATTTCATCAAAACGGTGGCAGGCAAGGCCTCCAACACGATCAACACATTCGAAAGCGCCTGGCTCACAGACAGGGCCATTTCCCTCATCAAGAAAGAACAAGCTTAACCATGGAAAGGATATTATTTGGCGATAACCAGTTTTTTGCTGTCAACCATATTTCGGACGAAAAGTCCATGGCGCAATCCATGAAATTCAAGGAAGACGCTGCCATCATTAAAACACTTGACATAGCCCGCGAGGCAGGTGTGGAAACCTTCATGTGCACCACCCATGATCGCATCGCCAACATATGTGAGCATATCCGGAATAACCCGGAAAAATACCGCGACTTCAAGATTTTCCCCTGCATGCCTTATGCGCATAAATATGCGAATGCGGTTACGGAACTGGGGATCGCCGGCACCCTGAAGCAATATGTGCCCGGTAACTTCTTCGGATCTTTGTTCAAGGGCGGCGTGGCTTTCCTGTCCAAAGATTACCTGAAGATCATGGAACTACTGATCGACGCGGAAATGAAGATGTTCAAAGGGATCAATACCCCCGTGATCTTCCTCCAGAATGTGATCACAGATCTTCTGCTTGGCCTGGGCATGACGGACGTTTTGGTGGCATACCATGACTACGTACAGAAAAAATACAACGCTGAAGCGGGTTTCATCACGATGAACCTGCCCAAATTGCTGGAAACGCTGGAAGCTGCGGGTATCAAAAATCCCATCATCTGCGCATCCATCAATAAAGCGGGATTTCGGATGTCCGGTGGCAAAGAACGTTATGAAGAAATCCTGAAACAGAACCGCTGCAGGGTTATCGCCATGCAGGTGCTGGCGGGAGGAGCTGTATCGCCGAAGGAAGCCATCGAGTATGTCTGCCGCCTGCCCAATATCGAGTCGATCCTTTTTGGTGCATCTTCAAAAACCAATATCAATGAAACCGTTTCCTTGATCCGGCAGTTTGATAAAGAGGTGGTTCCCATCCCATAGAGGAAAGGCCCGGACCAACTATTGAAAAACCATGAACAAGCTTTCTTTTTATTCTTACCGGATTATTTTGTGGCTGTGGGATGTCCTGTCCCTGAATGCCGTTCTCCTGTTACTGGCTTTTTTCGTTGACCGGGCAGACGCCCTGCAAGGCAATGAATTTCGCCAAAGAAACTTTCAAGAGCTATTTCCTAACAATTCTCGCCCTGCTGTTTTTCGTCTTCATATTCAAAAAGGAATACTCCCGGCTTTTCATTACCCTTAGTTTCATCGGGTTTGGCGTTGCCCTGGTCCTGAACAGGTTCATATTCTATGTGGCGCTGGAAGTACTGAAAACCAATTTCCAGATCCGCAAAAACGTAATCGTACTGGGAAACAACAATATTTCACGGCGACTCATCAACTATTTCCAGAAGGAAAGCAAGCTGGTAAATGTACTGGGCCTGTTTGACGATGGCAGCCAGGGTAAAGAGTTCCAGGGCATCAAGGTTAAAGGCGGGCTCAAAGACAGCCTGCTTTTTGCAAAGGAAAACGATGTTACTGAAATCTACTCCACCATCGCCCCTGAAACACATCCCTACCTCTATGACCTCGCAAAAGATGCGGAAAACCACTTCATTCACTTTAAGGTGGTTCCGGATTACCAGATCTTTGTCAACCGGAACATATTCGTGGATTTCGTGGACGATATGCCGGTCCTGTCACTCAGGAATGAACCACTCGAAGATACCGGCAACAAGATCAAGAAAAGGATATTTGACATCGTATTCAGCGCCTTTGTCATTATTTTCATCCTTTCCTGGCTCCTGCCCATCATAGCGATCCTGATCAAACTATCATCCAAAGGACCGGTCTTCTTTGTACAGCCCCGGTCAGGTAAAAACAACCAGCCATTCAACTGCCTAAAGTTCAGGAGCCTGCGGGTGAACGACGAAGCGCACGATAAGCAGGTTACCAAGAATGATAACCGCATCACCCCCATCGGCCGCTTTCTCCGAAAGAGCAACCTGGATGAGCTGCCTCAGTTCTTCAACGTATTCATGGGAGATATGTCCGTGGTAGGACCCAGGCCGCACATGCTGAAACACACAACCGATTTTACCAATATTTACAAGCAATACATGATCCGTCACTTCATTAAACCCGGTCTTACCGGATGGGCGCAGGTGCATGGATACCGGGGGGAAATCAAAGACCATGAATTCCTGATCAAGCGTATTGAATATGATATCTGGTACATGGAAAACTGGAGCATATGGTTGGATTTGAAAATCATCCTCATGACCGTTTTCAAAACCATCCAGGGCGATCAAAATGCCTATTGAGTACCCTCTTTTCACTAACCCTTACCCATATTAAAAAAGCCTTCCCTGCGGGGAAGGCTTTTAGTTTATAGGTTTTAAACAGGTAAATTAAAACTGTAGAAACTCAGGCTTGAAAGAAGGACGTGCCGACGGTTTGGTGTAGGTCCTGCTTTCTTTGTCGAACACCATGCCCCTGATGAGGACAATGGGTGTCTTAATCAGTATGGTCATGTCTGTTACAAAGCCGTGATGTTGCGCATAGTCCAGATCCTTACAGATACGATCAGCCGTGGTAAAATCACCCGCAGAGCGACAGGTTACCTGCCAGAGACCGGTGATGCCGGCCGGAGCCGAAAACCTTTCCGCCCACTCGTCATTGGTCAGCGCAGATGCCTCATACAGCGGCAACGGGCGATTACCTACAATGGACATATCGCCGATCAACACATTCAGCAACTGTGGCAACTCATCCAAACCGGAGTTACGAAGGAACTGGCCAACCTTGGTGATCCGGGGGTCATTATCCGCCTTGAAGAACACCGGGGCGTGCCCGAAATTGTTGTATTTGTTCAGGTGCGCGATAGACTGGATCATCCGGTCGGCCCCCACTTTCATCGTGCGGAACTTATAAAACTTGAAGATCCGGTATCCGCGACCGGCACGGTAAGAATTGTACAGTACCGGGCCCCGGGATTCGATCTTGACGGCGAGGGCTATCAACAGGAAAACCGGTATGGATACAACAAAAAGTATAGATGCGATGATGATATCGAGGAAACGCTTGCCAAGATAGAGACGATTGTACACCTGTGAAGGCGTGGTTTCCAGGCGAACCTGGGCCTTACGCTCGTCCAGGGCCAGGTGGATTCTCCGGAGCATGTCCAGCTTTTCAACCAGGAGGGCCGTTTCCACCCGAAAATCAATCAGCTCGTCGAAGACAGGATTCTTACGAAGCATAGCGAGTGCGTCAGCACCCAGACCACGGAAATTGCCGATAAAGGCTGCATCCCTGAGAACAACATTTGATTTTAGTTGACGGAGCGCAAAAATTCCGCCGGTCAGGACGGATGGATCGTCCACAAAAACAGCCGTGATATTGCAATCTTCCCGGCGAAGGGATTTCAGCGACTGTCTTGCTTCCGTGATGTCAGCCACCATCCAGCCATTCCCCAATTCCCTGCGGAGGGAATCGAAATGTTCCACATTTGTACCTATATAAAGGAAAAAATATGCCTCTTCCCTGCCTTCTGCGCCAGGGATGGCCCGGTTTGCTACTTTCACGTAGCGATACCGGGGGAGTGTTTGTTGTGTGCTTTTGGTTTGCATGTGAATTTTCATTTAGGGTCAGCCGGTTTAATAAATCTTCATCAGGGTATTTCCTACCAGCAGATTATCCACTGCTTCCAGCAAACGGAGCGGGTTGAATGGTTTCTGGAACAATTCCACCACACCGTATTTTATAGCGTTTGCACGTGTTTCGGATTCCGGCTGGTTGCTCAGGGCGATCACCGGTATTGAAGCGTACAAATGACTTCCTTGCAGGTAACTGACAAGCTCCCAGTTGGGGAAATCAATCAGTTCCGGATTCATAATAATCAGGTCCGGGGCCTGGTTTTTTCGCAAACAGTACATGGCACTGACACCATCGGCAACGGAAGTCACCTTGTAGTGCTTGCGGAGAATCGTGTGCAGCATAAAGCGTATAGCTTTGCTGTCGTCAATAACCAAAATTTCCTTTCTCATTTTCTTAGGGATTAACAGGGGTAAAAATGCAGGCGTATATAACCAGCGGTTACATAGCGAATTGGAAATTGTGGTATTTGCTAGAAATCAGGATTCCCGGTTCAACAGAAATTGGAGTTGTAGAGACTATTTAGACAGTCTTTGGAAGGATATTGACCTATGTCAGGTAGGTAAGACGCGTTGAACTGGGTTTCTCGTGGAGATTGAACTAGATAGTAGGTTGAACTGAGCGTAAATATATAAACTTAATTCTTGTGTACAAAACATATCAAAAAAAACATGATAAAATTACCCCTTTGCCCATACGTACTTTTACGCACGTCAATCCCTGGATGCTTTCTGCCAAAGGGCTGATTGTCCGCCTTTTATAAATCGGGCGAAACCAAGCCAGACAGACAGGTTCATGAAAGTAAAATAAAATGGCAGGGAGAAAACCCATATCCGCGGCCCATTAGCCCGGGCGATGATCCAACCTGCCAGGGCGAAAAAGTAGCATGCCGATTGAAGGACCAGCATCCCCTGGTAAAGCCAGGGCGGGGTGTCTTGTCGCAATACGAGCAAAAGATTGATGATCAGGATTAGCGGCAACGCGATCGGGCAGAAAACCCAGCGCATCACGCGCCTGGAGAGGAACTGGAACCCCAACATTCCATATCGAAACGGGTTGGCCAAATAACCCAATCGCTTCATGGCCTGGAAAGCTCCTGCACTGATCCTGATTTTTCGCTCTTTTTCATCGGCGATGGACATGGACGGCTTCTCCGCGGCAAAGGCCCCCGGTTCATATTTCACCAGGTATCCCCGTTCACAAATTTTCATGGAGATATAGAAGTCATCGAGAATAATATCTTCCGGAATTGCCTGGAACAGGGAAGCCCTCATGGAAAACAATTCTCCCGCGGCCCCAACCAGGCTATGCAAGGCAGCGTCCAGTTTTTTCATTGCTGACTCATAACGCCAATACATACCCTCTTCCCCGGCTGCGGCTGCAGATCCCTGCAAACGAAGTACTTTTTTTTCGCCCGAAACACCGCCCACAAGCGCTTCCTGGTAATGTACAACGAGCCGTCGGATGGCTTCAGGATTCAACATGGTATTGGCATCGCTGAACACCAGGATATCCGTGCCTGAAACGAAAGCGGCGGCCCGGTTTAACGCAGCAATTTTTCCTTTTCGCTCCGGTTGGTGCAGGTGTTCTATACCTGGGAAAGATGCCGCCAGTGCGGGAGTGCTGTCCGTTGAACCATCTGTGATGACAACCACCTTCAACAGGTTGGGTGGATACTGAAGGGAGAGGCTGTTCCTGATTTTCTCCGCGATGATCCCCGCTTCATTGTACGCGGGAATGATCAGCGAAACGGAAGGAAGGGTGTCCGGCTCCCCTTTTGTCCCCCGCCTGGAGAAACGGAGCCTTACCCATAACCAGGCCAGCATGGCATAACCGGCATAGGTATAAAAAACCCCAGCCACCAGGACCCAGAATAGAATTTGTAACAACATGCCGGTATGCGCGTACCCAATGCGACGTTCAATACGCAGGATTCGCATCGTAAATATAGGGCTGTAAAGGGTAATGGCCGGGGCGAAGCTGCCTTCCGGATAAACGAAAATCACCTTTGACTCCTTTTCAGTAATTTGAAGCCATGCAAGCGCCACTCGCAGAACGCATGCGGCCCCAGAAACTCGACGAACTGGCCGGGCAGGACCACCTCACCGGGCCACACAGCATCCTGCGGGTTTCCATTCAAAAGAACAGCATCCCTTCGATGATTCTCTGGGGACCTTCCGGCACGGGGAAAACCACGATCGCTTCCATCATCGCCCGCGAAACAGGCCTCCCTTTCTTCTCTCTCAGCGCCATCAGCGCCGGTGTAAAGGATATCCGCGACGTAATTGAAACCGCCCGTACCAGCGGCAATGCCATCCTCTTTATTGATGAGATCCACCGGTTCAACAAGGGTCAGCAGGACGCGTTACTGGGCGCCGTGGAAAAGGGCATGCTCACCCTGATCGGGGCCACCACGGAAAATCCTTCCTTCGAAATAAACAGCGCCCTTTTGTCCCGCTGCCAGGTTTTCGTGCTCAGGCCCCTGCAACCTGAAGACCTCACCGCCCTGCTGCACAAAGCCATCACCACGGACCCCGCGCTCAGGGAACGCCATATCCTCCTCGAGGAGGACGAGGCACTGATCAGGCTGTCCGGGGGCGATGCCCGAAAACTGATGAACCTGCTGGAACTCGCCGTGCTCTCGTCCACTGCGGGCCCTGTTGTGATTAACGACAAAACCGTCATGCAGGCCGCGCAGCAGAAAGTGGCTCTTTACGACAAAAAAGGAGAACAGCATTACGATATCATTTCCGCCTTCATTAAATCCATTCGGGGCAGCGACCCCAATGCCGCGGTATACTGGATGGCCAGGATGATTGAAGGTGGCGAAGAAGTCCGGTTCATCGCCCGAAGAATGCTTGTTTTAGCCAGCGAGGATATCGGGAACGCCAATCCCACCGCCCTGGTGCTGGCCAATGCCACATTTGAAGCGGTGGACAAG
>JALOMP010000166.1 GCA_025455365.1 Chitinophagaceae bacterium
CAGCGGTAGCCAGCCACCAGAGAAAGCGGGTGACAAAAGTTGCCTCGTAGGTTTCCCGCTGGGAAACCGGATACTGCGTTTGAGCCATGGTAGTCTGTTTTAATCCGTTTCAACAGACAGACGGAAAGGAGGACCGACAGGTTGGGAGGCCCCATAAAACTATGGTGGAAAACGTTATGATCCCGCGTAAAGTATTGGTTTTCTGTTAAAATATCCCCAATAACACCCTTGCAAATCGGCAGGCCAATGTCCTGATCCTTTGTTACCTTTGCCGCTCAATTTTCGGGATATGAAACTGGACAAGAATTCAGTGATCGGATTTGTGCTTCTGGCCCTGTTGTTTTTCGGGTATTTCTATTTTACAAGGCAGGGGCAACTGGAACTGGAACGGAAACGTAAGGCGGAACAGGATTCTATCGCAAGGCTGGCGCCTAAGCAGGATACCTCGGCTAATCTGTCCAGCCTCCCGGCACCCGACAGCCTGCCCAAAGCTGCCAATGGTCAACTGGCCCAGCCAGGATCCGGAACAGAGAACCTTCAGACTGTTGAAACCGACCTGGTGAAAATCACTTTTACCAACAAGGGCGCATACCCGAAAATGATCGAACTGAAGAAGTACCTGTCGCTGGACAGCCAGCCGGTGAAGATCATGGGCAATGCCACGGATAAATTTTCCTATATCATCCAGACAGGCAGTAATGCCACGGCCAATACAAGTGACCTTTACTTTGCTCCGGGAGAGCTGTCAAAAAAACCGGATGGAAGCCAGAGCCTGCGATTTACACTGTCCGATTCCGGGAAGGGGCACTCGATTACTCACCAGTTCACGATCAGGGCCAATGACTACATGATCGACTGGACCGTCAGCCTTAACGGTGCCAATACACTTCTTCCGCAAAATTCCCTGAATATGTTATGGCAGGTGCAAAGCCGCCAGCATGAACTCGACATCCAGGGTGAGAAGCGTGAAACGCAGATAGGTCTTATGGAAAAAGGCGGCTTTGATTATTTTACACTGGGCGAAGGCCTTAACGAGAAATTTGACGAGGGCCTGAAATGGATCGGCGTAAAGCAGAAGTTTTTCAACAGCACCATTATCGCAAAGAATGGCTTTTCATATGCTGATTTTACCTGTAATGTACCGGCAGACAGCCTCGGCGTAGTTGCCAGCACCGTTACCAACCTGAGAAGCACTTTCCCCGCTTCCACGCAGGTGACCATTCCTTTCCAGTTATATGCCGGGCCAAACGACTACGCGATACTCAAAGGGTATAAGTTGGACCTCGAAGACATGGTTAACCTGGGACAAGGGTTTTATGCTTTCGTGAAATACATCAACCGGTGGATCGTGCTGCCTGCCTGGAATTTCTTCGACAGGATGATCGGAAGTTATGGCCTGGTCATCGCCCTGCTTACGATTTTTATCCGGTTGCTCACATCTCCGCTGGTCTATACCAGTTACCTGAGTGGTGCCAAAATGAAGGCGCTTCGGCCTGAACTGGATGTGCTAAAGGAGAAATTCAAGGATGACCAGCAGGCTTTCAGCATGGAACAAATGAAGCTCTTCAGGACAGCCGGGGTGAACCCACTGGGAGGCTGTATTCCGGCTCTGCTGCAGATTCCTATTTTCTTTGCATTGTACAGTTTCTTCAACTCAAACATCGCGCTTCGAGGGGAAAAATTCTGGTGGGCAAAAGACCTGTCTTCATTTGATGCGGTTATTACCTGGAAGACCAGTCTGCCATTTATTGGCAGCCATATCAGCCTTTTCACGATCCTCGCTGTTGTCACCAGTCTTATCATTTCCATTTACAGCATGAGCATGACGCCGGACCAGAATAACCCGGTGCTAAAATACATGCCCTATATTTTCCCCATTCTTTTATTCGGCATTTTCAATTCGTTGCCTTCGGCACTCACCTGGTACTATACCGTTTCAAACGTTATTACCCTGATCCTGCAGTTTGTGATCCAGAACTATATCATCAATCACGATAAAATCCTGGCCCAAATTGAGGAAAACAAGAAAAAGCCCAAGTCGAAACCCAAATGGCAGGAACGATTGGAACAAATGCAGGAAACCCAGAAAAAGGTGGAAGAGATGAAGTCGAAGACAAAAAAGAAATGATTCTTCAGCCCCTTTTAACAGGCTGGCTGCAACCCGCCTGCTCTTTTTAGTATCTTTAAATGAATGAAGGCGGCTTTGACCCCCGCCTTTGATATACAACATGCCAGGGCAAATGAAAATGCGATATATCATATTACCGTTAATCCTGATGATGATCACGGGCATGGCTTCCATGGCCCAGCGGACACTGTCTGAAGGCGCCGTGTTTTATGACGTGTCTGTACAGACGGGTTCGAACCAGCCACAGATGGCGGATATGTTTGACGGCGCCACCGCGGTACTCTACCTGCGCGGGAGCCTGAGCCGGTCAGAACTCAACAGTGCCCTGGGTAGTACGTCCACGATTTTTGACCACCGGAACGGAAGCGGGCTGGTACTTCGGGACTTCGGATCCCAAAAACTCCTTATTCGAATGAACAGGGACAACTGGGCCGACAAGAATAAGAAATATGAAGGCATCCGGTTTACAAGTACCGGAGAAACAAAAACCATCGCCGGATATTCCTGCGAAAAAGCGGAAGCGGTATTGAAGGACGGAACCAGGTTTACCGTGTTTTATACACGGGAAATCGTAACGGAGAATACGGAGTACGATCCCCAATTTAAAAATTTGCCCGGACTTGCCCTCGAGTATGAATCGATCGTGGGGAATCTAAAGGTGAAATACACGGCATCACGCATCAGTTTTGATCCCGTCCCCATGCAAAAATTTGAAGCCCCCAAGGCAGGCAGTGGCTACAGGGAACTCACATACGAGGAAAGCATCAGGAAAAATTCAGGAAAATAATCAGCGAATAACCGAAGCAGAGGGCGTCTTGAATTTCTGCAGGATCGGTTTGTTCTTGTAAGGCATATAGTAGGTGATATTTCCCTTGTGATAGGAAATCACCGAATTAAGCATGCCTTTCTGACTTTTGGAGGATCCCAGGGTCTTATTGCCGTTGAATGTGTAACCTGATTTTAAAGACAGGTTCAAATCCTTCTTCAGGGTTGAAAAAGTAGATTTGGATGTATTCTTTCCTCCGCCCAATGTTCCATCAATGGCAAACACATACTGACTCATGGAGAAAACAACAGCGATAATGGCTGTTTTTCCCAGGAATCGGCGAAACTTATATGTGCCTGAATAGGTCATCGATACAAATATAATAAAATTTTCCCCGGATTTGTCAACCGCCTGTCATAAAATTTACAAGTTCTTTAACGGACCAGGGGCAAAATTGGGCGAATTTATTGGTTGGGTCCCTATAAAAACCTAAATTACAACAACCCGCCACACATGAGCAAGAATCCCTACCGCCAGGAACATGAAGATATTCGTGAATTGCTGAGGCAGTTTGAAAACCTTCGGTCCGGCCGAAGCCATTCTTTCCTGAATGAGGAGTCTTTTGAGCGGATCATCGACCATTATGATGATATGGACGACCTTCCAAGGGCCATCGAGGCAGCCGAGGAAGGGATTCGCCAGTATCCCTTTTCATCTTCACTGCTCGTCAAAAAAGCAGACCTGTTGATCGCCGCCCACCAGTACGGCCAATCGCTGGATTTGCTGGACCAGGCGGAAATACTGGACAGTACGGATATAGACATTTACATCCTTCGGACCGATGCTTACCTGGCCCTTGACATGCAGGACAAGGCAGTGAAACTGCTGGAAGAGGCCATTGAACAATTTGAGGGGGAAGATCGCCTTAACCTGCTTTTCGAACTGGCTGATGTGTATGATGATCACGAGGAGTTTGACAAGATTTTCGACTGCCTTCGGATGATCCTGGAATACGATCCAAACAATGAGGAGGCGCTGTACAAGATATGTTTCTGGACTGATTTTACTGGCAGGAATGAGGAAAGTATCCGCCTGCACCAGCTGATCATCGATGAGTATCCCTACAATGAGCTGGCCTGGTTCAATCTCGCGGCGGCCTACCAGGGACTCAGGCTCTATGAAAAATCAATTGATGCCTACAAGTATGCGCTGGTGATCAATGAGAAATTCGATTACGCGTATCGCAATATGGCAGATGCTTTCATACGGCTGCGCAAATACCGCGACGCGATTGAAGCCCTTGAAAAAGTAGTGGAACTGGCCAGGCCGGAAGACGTGATTTATGAAGCGATCGGGCTTTGCTATGAACGTCTCCGAAACCACGCCCAGGCGCGTTTTTACTATCGCAAGGCATCGCACCTCAATCCCGAAGATTCCAAACTGCTCTACAGGGTGGCTGCAACATACATGCATGAAGCGAATTGGGTGCAGGCCGCCAAATACCTCGAAATGGCCCTGCGTATCAGTCGCACGCATACTGAATTCAACCTCGCCATGGGCGAATGCCTCATGAATCTGGGCAGGGAAAAAGAAGCTATCCAGTACTTTTCCGCCACCGTTCAGCAGAAACCCCGCCATATCGGCGCACGCGAGGCGTTGATCCGCAGTCTTCTGGTTGCCGGATACCTTGAGGAAGCGGAAAAGCAGGTACAGCTGGCATTGCGGGCCACCGCAGGAAAGCCTGTTTTTCTCTATTACAAAACCGCCATCCTCTTTGCGGCGGGGAAATCCCGTGAAGCTTTGCTGGTCATGGAAGAAGCCATGACAAAAGCGCCAAAACTGCTGAAAAAGCTGATGACGCTCAATCCATCATTATTGCAGTACCAGCAGGTGGTAGACCTGGTTGCACGATTCCGCCGGAATAAATCGATTTGAACAGGGAATGCGCGGATTGTTTTCATCCGGGATTTCTTCCGTAATTTTGCGCACCATTTAACCCGGACGAATACATGAATTTCAATCTCACCCAGATACCCGAGCGGATCTTAAAGCCAAGGAAATCAGGCATCACCATGGTGATGGACAAGGGACTCAGCCAGGAAGAAGTGAAAAACTTCCTCAGCATCGGACATCCTCATGTGGATATCGTAAAACTTGGTTTCGGCACTTCCTTTGTAACGCCCAACCTTCGGGAAAAAATTGAAGTATACCGCACGTACGATATACCTGTTTATTTTGGCGGAACGCTTTTTGAGGCCTTCCTGATCCGAAACCAGTTCCAGGACTATATCAATATCTGCCAGGACTACGGGATTGAATACATGGAAGTAAGCGATGGATCCATCACGATCCCCCATGCTGAAAAATGCGGCTATATCGAAAAGCTTACAAAATTCGGCACCGTGCTCAGTGAAGTGGGCAGCAAAGATGCGGCCCATATCATCCCGCCGTATAAATGGATCGAACTGATGCGCGCAGAACTGGAGGCCGGTTCCACCTATGTGATTGCCGAAGCCAGGGAAGCTGGCAATGTGGGGATTTACCGGGGCAGTGGGGAGGTCCGGGAGGGACTGGTGCAGGAAATACTCACCCAGATTCCGGGTGAAAAAATTATCTGGGAAGCACCACAAAAAGCACAACAACTCTATTTTATCGAACTGCTGGGTTGCAATGTCAACCTGGGTAATATCGCCCCGACTGAAATCCTGCCGCTGGAAACCATGAGACTGGGCTTAAGGGGCGATACCTTTCACCTCTTCCTCGATAAAGAGAACGCTTCATGAGGCTTTTCGGGTTGATTGGATATCCGCTTGGTCATTCCTTTTCAAAACGGTATTTCACTGAAAAGTTCTCCAGGGAAGGCATCCGGGATGCCGTTTATGAGTTGTTTCCCCTTGAATCCATCGAGCAGTTTCCTGCCTTATGGGAAAACCACTCCTCGCTCATGGGCCTGAACGTCACAATCCCTTACAAGGAATCTGTCATTCCCTATCTTGACAATTGTAACGATATAGTCCTTGAAACAGGTGCCTGCAATTGCGTTCTGAAGAAGGACGGGAAGCTCTACGGCTTCAATACGGATGTTATCGGGTTTGAGTATACCCTGAAAGCGCATCTTCTTCCTCACCATCACCAGGCATTGGTGCTCGGAACGGGCGGTGCTGCCAAAGCGGTGGAATATGTACTGCGAAAATCCGGCATTGAATTCCGCTCCGTGAGTCGGAAAGCAGGAGCAGGTCAGCTGGCGTACGATGCGCTGGATATCCCCCTGATCCGGGCCTATCCCCTGATCATCAATACCACACCCCTTGGCATGTATCCAGCTGTGGAAAATTGCCCATCGATTCCGTATGATGGGATAGGGCCGGGCCATTTACTGATTGACCTGGTATACAATCCGCCCTTAACCCGATTCATGGAACAGGGCATACAGCGAGGCGCCCAAGCTGTTAACGGGGAAAGCATGCTTGTCTTGCAGGCTGAAGAGAGTTGGAAAATTTGGAATCCGGTTGGCTAAAAGAAACTGCTGGTAAGGCTACCGGGCGCTATTGCCGGAAACCCATTCACTATCTGTTCTCGGTATTGAGGAATTCAATCATTTCGGCGATGTCGAAAAAATTGCTGCCTGAGGGGACAT
>JALOMP010000167.1 GCA_025455365.1 Chitinophagaceae bacterium
AACCGCGATGGCATCCCGCACCTGCCCGATGGAGAATTTCTTCCGCCCTGGGAGTTCAACTGCGTGGAAGATGCGATGCGCCAGAAAGTCAACAAGCACTATAAAGACCGGCAGATGCTGATGGGCCGCTCGGCGAACCTGACCCAGGCGAGGGAAATACACCTGCAGCAAGGCAGGGGCCAATGCCAGGCCCGCAACATCTGCCAGCGCGGCTGCCCTTACGGGGGATATTTCAGTTCGAACGCGTCTACCCTGCCATGGGCGCAGCGGACCGGCAAGCTCACCCTCCGCCCCCATTCCGTGGTACATTCGATCATCTACGACGAGCAAAAAGGAAGGGCCACCGGCGTGCGGGTGATCGATGCACAGACTAAGCAGGCCGCCGAGTTTTACGCCAGGATCATCTTTGTGAACGCCGCATGCCTGAACAGCAACCTGATCCTGTTGAATTCCACGTCCCGTCGCTTCACCAACGGACTGGGCAACGACCATGGTATCCTGGGAAGGTATATGGCCTTCCAGAATTACCGCGGCTCCCTGTCGGCATCCATCGATGGACCGGATGACCGGTATTATTTCGGTCGGCGGCCCGTTTCGCCGCTGATGCCGAGTTTCCGCAATGTTTACAGTCAGCAAACAGATTTTCTCAGGGGATACCTCGTGTTCTGGGGCGCTTATCGGAATACCGGCGATCCATCGCCCACGGAAGGCATCGGAGCGGCGTATAAGGAAGCCATGACGGAGCCCGGCGGCTGGGGCGTGTATATGTCGATGCAGGGCGAAGTGATTCCCACCTACGAGAAGCATGTCCGGCTGAGCACGGATCAGGTGGATCCATGGGGCATCCCGCAGCTGGTCACCAGCATCGGGTATGATGAGAACGACGAAAGAATGCTGAAGGATTTTCTCGCGCAGGGGGCGGAAATCCTCTCTGTGGCGGGTTGCAAGGACATCGTCCCGCAGGATAGTGGCCAGGCACCAGGTCTCGATATCCATGAGATGGGGGGTGTACGGATGGGCCGGGATCCGAAGACTTCCATACTGAATGGAAACAACCAGCTGCATGCCTGTCCGAATGTTTTTGTAACCGACGGCGCCTGCATGACCTCCACCGGGAACCAGAACCCTTCGCTGACCTTCATGGCGCTGACGGCGCGGGCAGCCAATTTTGCGGCAGGGGCCTTGAAGCGGGGCGATCTTTAATTGTCGGTCTCCGCGTACCCGCAGAACGAAGGGCAAAAGACCCTACATTTGGCCGGTTATTTTTTTCATATCAAAATCAGAAAACCTTGAATACTGTTCGAAATATCCGCATCCTGGTCGTTGGCTGCGGCAACATGGGCGCGTCGCATGCCATGGCGTATAAGACCATCGGTGGTTTTGACATTTGTGGCCTCGTGTCTAAAGGGAAAAGCAAGGAAGTCCTGGATGAGAAGCTTGGTGGCGGCTACCCTTTATTCGATGATTACGCAGACGCCCTCGACACCACAAAGCCGGATGCCGTATGCATTTCCACGTATCCAGATACCCACGAGTCTTTTGCCATCATGGCTTTTGAAAAAGGCTGCCATGTGTTCATGGAAAAGCCGATCGCCGATTCCGTGGAAGGCGCGGAGCGCGTGGCGGCGGCGGCCAGGCAGTCCGGGAAAAAGTTGGTCATCGGCTATATCCTTCGCCACCATCCTTCCTGGATCAAATTCATCGACATCGCCCAACAACTCGGCAAGCCCCTGGTAATGCGCATGAACCTCAACCAGCAGAGCCATGGGTACATGTGGGACGTGCACCGGAACCTGATGAAAAGCCTAAGTCCCATCGTGGATTGCGGTGTGCACTATATCGACGTGATGTGCCAGATGGTGCGTTCAACACCCGTGCAGGTAACGGCGATCGGCGCCCGACTGACGGATGATATTCCCGCGGGGAATTACAACTATGGTCAACTGCAGATCCGTTTTGCCGATGGTTCCGTGGGTTGGTACGAGGCCGGCTGGGGCCCCATGGTCAGCGAGACCGCCTTCTTCGTAAAAGATGTCATCGGTCCCAAGGGATGCGTTTCGATTGTTGCGAAAGAAGCGGGGGGAAAGGGCAAGTCGGACTCGGTGGAATCGCATACCAAAACGGAATCGCTGAAATGGCATCATGCGGATATAGACGAAAAGAACGAGTTCACGCGACCGGACGAATGGATCGACCTGACCGATGAACCGGACCACCAGGAACTCTGCAACCGGGAGCAGGCATTTTTCCTGAAGGCCATCCGGGATGACATGGATCTCACGGATCACGTGGATGACGCGGTGAATTCCCTGCGCATTGCGTTTGCGTGTGATGAAAGTGTCCGTACGGGCGAAGTGGTGAAACTAACATAATAAGAACCTTGATATGATACAGAAAGTCTTCACATCCATAGTACTGGTGTTTGCGGTGCTGACCGTTCAAAGCCAGGGCAGCTCAACGCCCATGCGAATCATTATGATCGGCGCGCATCCGGATGATTGTGACATCGATGGCGGGGGTACGGCCATCCTGCTGGCATCCATGGGTCATGCGGTGAAGTTTGTATCGGTCACCAACGGCGATGCCGGACACCAAACGCAGGGTGGCGGCGCGTTGGCCAAGCGGCGTATGGGAGAAGCGAAAGAAGCCGGGAAAAGATTCGGTGTTACCTACGATGTATTGGATAACCACGATGGGGAGCTCATGCCTTCGCTGGACATCAGGCTGCAGGTGATCCGGAAGATCCGGGAGTGGAAGGCTGATGTGGTCATCGCCCCAAGGCCCAATGACTATCACCCGGATCATCGGTACACCGGTGTGCTCGTACAGGATGCCGCCTACATGGTTGCCGTGCCCAACGTGGCGCCGGATGTGGCTCCGCTGGTCAAAAACCCGGTATTCCTGTATTTCCAGGATGGTTTTCAGCGTCCCAATCCTTTTCGCCCGGATATCGCCATAGATATCACCGCTGTCATGGACAGGAAGATTCATGCCATGGCGGCACATGAGTCGCAGTTCTTTGAATGGCTGCCCTGGATCGGGGGGTATGCCGACGAAGTCCCGAAGGACCGCGCGCAGTGGGAACCCTGGCTGAAGAAAAAAATGGAGCGTGAAATTCCGACCGATGTCAAAAAATCCCTTGATCAATGGTATGGATCCGCTGCAGCAGCCAAGGCAAAGTTTGTAGAAGCCTTTGAAATATGTGAATACGGGAAGCAGCCCAGCACCGATGATATCCGGAGAATATTTCCCATGTTGGGGAAATAGTTTGTTCAAGCTTTAGGACAAGGGTTCAGGCTTCGGCGGGAAATCCGACGGCCTGGACTTGATTTCCGGCAGGGGAATGAATTCCTGGTTGTCGTTGGGTGGCAGGATGATCCTGCCCTGTTTCCAGTCCTCCTTCGCTTGTTCAATCCGTTCTTTTCGCGAGGAAACAAAATTCCACCAGATATATCGATCACCGAGCGGTTCGCCGCCGAGCATCATGAGTGCTGTATGCTCTTTCGCCAGGATTAATGGATCCGCAGCTTTTTTAAATACGAGCATTTGGCCCGCGCGATACGTTTGTCCGGACACTTCCACACTCCCTTTGACAATATAAAAACCTCTTTCCGTATGTTCTTTGGGCAGGGCAAAGTGTGCACCGGGATCCAGTACCACATGAAGATAGAAAAGGGGCGAATGGGTTTTCACATCGTTGCGCAGTCCGTAGGCGTCTCCGGCGATAAGACGCATCCACACGCCTTTGTCGGTAAACACCGGTAGTTTTTCTGGTGTGTAATTGTCAAATGATGGCGCCGATTCTTCATCTTTTTCCGGCAAGGCCACCCATGTCTGGATCATTTCCAATTTCCCACCCGCCAGGGATGCAGGATCTTCAAACCTTTCGGAATGGGCGATGCCGCTGCCTGCGGTCATCCAGTTTACTTCGCCCGGGCGGATCACCTGTTCCACCCCCAGGCTGTCGCGATGAGTCACCTGGCCGTCGAACAAATAGCTTACCGTGGACAGGCCGATATGCGGATGCGGCAACACATCCAGGTTCGATACCTGGGCGGGCTGTATATCAACCGGCCCGGCATGATCCATGAAAATAAATGGACCCACCATTCGCCGGAGGCGGAAGGGAAGGATGCGCCTCACCTTCATGGATTCACTGATGGCCGCTTCGCGGGCTTCGATGACGATGTCAAGCATGGTGATGCCGTTTTTGACCGATACCTGAAATTAAATTAATTGGCGGACATGCATGCGGCAACAAATCGCCATATTGATTTCCGGGGGGCTGTGATTTTTTTGTTTCCATATCATGCAGAATGTCAATGAACTAACTTTTTCATCCTGGTCTTGTGAAAAATCGATTCCCGTTTTTCCCCGCGGATGCTTGCGATTGTATACGATTGTTGATATTTTGTAGCCACCTGGAAGGGCTTTCCGATGATTTTACGGTTTGCCTTTGCCCGTGTTGTACCCTATATCCATTGAGCGCCCTGCTCCCTTTTTAATCACTTGAGGATGATATGGTCTTTGCATTAGATGCCAGCGGTGCATTCACCGTTAGCTTGTCATTTTAATCCTTACCGTACTACCTTATGCAACACTTGTTACCCAATCCGTATACTGTAATCCGACGGGTCTTCTTTCGGATAGCGTTATGCCAACTCTTTACCTTATTTGTTTTTTTATCTGCGAATGCGCAGATTGCGCTTAGGGGTAAGCCTGCTTCGGCTACCGCCACCACCGCCTCGTTGACCATCACAAAGCCAAAAGGCGTTGTTCGGGGAGACGTCATGCTGGTCAATATTGCATCCATGGGAACGGCTTCTGCCGCCACGCTGCCGGGCTGGACCCGTTTACGGTCTGAGGCACTGAGTTCCTCACCGAAGCGATATGCCACCGTTTTATATAGAATTGCGGGGGATGATGAACCGGACTATTACAAAATTTCAACCGGCGCAGGCACTGTAAGTGCTTCGGGTTCAATGGTTGCTTTTTCAGGCGTAGATCCAAAATCGCCCATTGATGCATCCACTCCGGGTATCCAGCAGGAGTCATCCACAACGGCAACGGCGGGAAGTCTCACCACAAGCCGGATCAACGCCGCGATTGTATTCCTCGGACAGGCCGCTGGTACCCTGGGGGGCGCCAGTGTCAGCTGGAACAACGGGAGCTGGAGGATGAATGCTTCCACGACCGCAAACACTGAATTGTACGATATCGAGGAAAAGGTAAACCGCGTATCCGTGGGTGCCGCATGGGCGATAAAGCCCGGCATTGGTGGCCCCGTCAGCGGAACGGCCACCCTGACTGGTTCTGTGCGAAACGGGGGCGTGATGATTGCATTAAGGGCGATTGATGTGTTTCCGCCAACCGTAGTTGCTGTATTTCCGGCAGCCAATACCGCGGCAACGGGCACGACCAATACGGCAGGCACGGGAACGACCAATGCCGTATATGGAAATTTCAGTGAAGTGCTGGATGTGAAATCCATCGACGGGAAGACAGCTTTCCTGAAGGCAGGTGCAGTAGAGATTCCAGCCAAGGTTTCTTATTCTTCCGCGAACCGGAGGGTGACGATATCGCCAACCATCCCGCTGGCGAATGGAATCCTGTATACCGCCACCCTCAAAGGAGGTGCACAAGGCCTCAGGGATGTACTGGGCAACAGGATGGCCAGGGACTATAGCTGGAACTTCAAGACGAACGATCCCTCAGACAGGACGCCACCGACCGTGATATCCACAGTGCCTTCTGCCAACGCTAACAATATTTCCACGACCACCGCCATTGCAATCAATTTCAGCGAAGGCCTGCATATCGCCACTGTAAATAGCCGTACTGTCTTCCTGGAGGATGAATCTTCTTACCGTGATCGCAAATCCAACCGCAAGGATAGCGACATGAAAAAGGACAAAGACGATGATGATAAGTACAAAGACAAGGCAGGCGACAGGTTCATCAAAGCAACCGTATCGTATTCCGGTTCGAACAACAGGATAACCATCACCCCCCACAGGCCACTGGCGCCTGGAACAAAGTATGTCGTGACAATTTTGGGTGGCGCATTGGGTGTACAGGACCTTGCGGGGAACCCCCTTACCCGGGACTACACCCTGAATTTTACCACCGCCGTCCCTGATCTTACGCCGCCGAAAGTTGTATCAACCCTTCCAGCGGCGAATGCAATCAATATTTCCATAACGGCCACGATTACCGCTACGTTTAATGAAGCATTATTTGCGCCATTGGTAAACGGGGCAACATTCCTCCTGCGGGAGGGAACAAAGACCGTTCCTGCCACGATAACCTATAAGGCAGAAACAACAACTGCAACCCTGAAGCCATTGGTGCCACTCAAAGCCGGTACCATGTATACCGTCACGCTCAAGGCAAGTAAGCCGGGTATCCGGGATGTGGCGGGCAATGCACTTGCATCCGATTATGTTTGGAATTTTACCACTGCAGTTCCGCCCCCGGGTAGCGGCAATGATATTGTTTCAGAAAACGCGCT
>JALOMP010000168.1 GCA_025455365.1 Chitinophagaceae bacterium
GCCATCGCCCAGGAAATGGGATTGACCAAAGGTCGGATCACCAATCATTTCCCCACCAAGGACAGCCTGTTCAAGGCGATTATGAGTTATTATGAATGGCAATTGGGCGAGTACGTGAAACATTTCAAATGGCCATCAAGCGGGCCAGACCTTCAAAGCCAGGCATTACTGCTTTCCGGGGTGATGGATATTCAGTTTGAGAATCGTTGCGGGGTGACCTATGTTTCCCTGATTACAGCGGGTCAAACGGAATTGCACGAGCATATCATGCAAACCTACAGGCGAAATGTGCAGAATATCCGGGCGCGACTGACCATCATGGTGGAGAAGGGACTCCTGAAGAACGAAATCCTCAAGGGGAAACCCCACCAGGTTTTTATTTTCCAATTCATTAATCTTCTTACAACCTGGGTCACCAGTGCGCAGCATTATTATCACGACATGGGCTACAGTGCATTCAAGCCGGTCTTCCTCGAAGGGGCGATGCAATCCTTCCTGCCTTATCTGACAGAGGAGGGTTTGAAACAGTATGCGCTGTTGAATTTTAGCCGGATCGCCAAGGGTGACTAATACTTCATTGAAATCACCCATTCCACCGGGTCTGATTCTTTCGCGCCCGCGGGCTTCACGCCTCCGCTCATCTCCATATCGCCCCAGGTCAGGGGCCCGTTGATGCCATAGGCGAGCAATCGCACCCGATGCTGTTTGGGTTCCACTTTCACTTCCATGTAGCTTTGAAAGAAAGGGGCATTGTTATAATCAAAGGCGGCGCTCAGCCACTCCGCGGAGAAAGGCCAGCCGTTGTATTTCTTCGTCCAGATCCAGGCGGGTTTTTTCACGAAACTGTTATTGGCTTCGATCTTTTGTACAAGGGGTGCCTGCGCGGGATAATGTGCCCAAATTTTTTCCGGCATCTGGTCCTTGGGTTTCAGGGCCGCGCCGATGCTTAAATACGCGCCACCACCCCCGTTGACGAAATGATGAACCGGTTTGAGTTTCCCTTTGGCGGGTTCAAGGTAATATTCCAGGTCGTGAGTGTCGCCGGCCATGATGACATTTGCGCCGTAATCCTTCAGCATCTGGTGCAGGGCCTGGAAATCCGGGTTCATGCTTCCCTGGTATTCGCCGATGGCATAAAAGGGATGGCCCAGCAATACAAAAATGAATTTGCCCTTCGATGCCTCCAGCGCTTTCTTCAGCCATGCCATTTGCACATCGTCAATCCTGCGCAACACCCCGGTCTCCACGCTGATAAAGGCAAAATGCCTGGTCTGCACCTGGAAATAGGGTGCTGTCTGGAAACCGGTGGGCACCCGGTAGGCTTCCCGTAAACGGGCCGCTTCGGCGATCTGTTCGTCTATTTTTCGGGTACTCGTTGTCGTGAGATGCAGGTCGGCTTCCTTGCGGGCGATCATCGCCTTGCGGGCCGCATCCTTTGTATAGAAAGTGGCGGCGAATCCCTCCAGGGCATCATACCAGTCGTGGTTGCCGGGAATGGCAAAGACGGGTTTGGTGATACCCTTCATCGCCAGCCAGAATTTCCTTTCATAGTCTTTCATCGCCCCGTCCGGGTAAACCACATCACTGGAGATGACCATGAATTTCACCTCCGGGTTAGCGGTGGTTTTCACCAGCTGGTCGTGCAGGACTAGCTGGGACGCGTCCCCTTCTCCCGGATCGCCCAGGATCACAAAAGAAAAAGCCCCGGTATCGCTGACACCCTGCGGTTTCAGCAGGAAGCTTTTCGCCGTTGGGTTGGGCTCCACGGATTCCACCATGGCCTCTCGCCATTTGTCGGCCCGTTCCGCGGCCCAGCCATCCCAAACACCGGAAGCCCAGTTTTCCGTATCAAAATACCAGCTCATGCCGAAGACCGGGATGATCGCCGTCAGCAGGGCCGCAAAGGGTAGACCGGTTTGCAGTCCGGAACGAACGGCGGTTGGGAAAGAGTAGCCCGACCGGCGGGCCCGGATGCTGAGACGCAGCCTGTATTCAAGCCAGCGTTGTACGATGCCCCTGGGGCTGTACCATTTTTTCCGTTGTTCCGGATCACCGGACAAAGCCCAGTTCCAGAGGTTGCGTTCGATCGGGCGGGTAATGCTCCGCAAGGCGCCCTTCATCGGCATGATTAGAAAAAAAGCGATGATCAGGGCCACCACCACATCGCCCAACAGGGCCACAAAGGGCGAAAGCAGCCCGGTAGGTGATCGGTCCAATCCTACACGCCCCAGGTGTATGAAAAACAGGATCAGGAGGAAGGAAATAATCCAGCCCCGATCGATTGGCGCCCGGAATGCTTCTTCCTTGTCGATGCGTTGGGCAATGTCTTTCACCTGCGGATTGTCCGGTAAATGCAGGCTGCTGACCACATCGCCACCAACGGCCGACATCTGTCCCATCGGGGTGAGCAGCAATTCAAGACCTATTCCCGCCATGCGCATGGCACTGGCAATGGCCAGCATCCATTGGATTCCTTTTCGTTGCAGGAAAAGCATGGCCAGCAGGATCAGCAAGTCTCCCACGAACCCCAGCATGATACGTTGTATGGGCTCACCCTTCCTTCTTTTCTCCAACATGATCAACAGCCAGCGAAGGGCATCCACGATCAGCAGAGCGACAAAAAAAGTGATCATCGCATTTTCCAGGAGATAGAGGGCGTTCACCAGGAGCGCTCCCATGAGCAGGGTGATCAGTGCCGTAACACGTGCCCTGCGCCGTTCCTGGTCTGTGGTTCGCCCGAAACTTTGGATAAAAACCAAAACGGATGTCCAGATGAGCAGGAACCCGATTTTTTCAGGTACGGGGGTTTCCTGGAACGGTGCCCAGAGCGCGGCGAGGGCCATGAAAAAGGCCAGGGCCGCGAAAACCAGTTGTTGCGTGCGGTAATCTTTTAATCGAAATGTGTTCATGTAACGCGGTGTTGAATGGATATGTCACCTGGTGGAAACAAGGGTGGGTTCCAGTTTAATTCCTGAATACCATCACCCACACGGATTTGTCCCGTGCCGCTGACCAAAATATTCTGCCCGAAGATAACCTTATGGTTCATCTGTCGATAGGTGGAAAGTGTTTTGAGGGGTTCTGAGGAGGCAGTACCCTGCTGCTGGTCGATTGTGGTGACAACACAACGCGCGCAGGGTTTGACGCCCCGGAACATCATGTCCCCGATCCTGAAGGCACCCAGCCGATCTTCATCATAGGGGTTTCCACCTTTGAGGACAAGGTTGGGGCGGAAACGGTCCATCGGGATTTTTTCCGCGAGCCGTGCATTCAGGTCGTCCAGGGATTCCTGGAAGATGGCCAATATCGGGTAGCCGTCACTGAAAGAAGTGATTTCCCCGTTGACGGCATAGGCTGGATCTACATGTCGCCTGGAATCCTCCGGCATATACACCAGGCGGCATGGGATCCCCAGCATGCGGCTGAACCAGCGGTCCGCTTCAGGCGATACGGTAAGGGCCTTGCAATGGTCGTCCCAGATCTGTACATCAAGGGATTCCTGGGTAACGGGCGCTAATGGAATGAGAAATGATTGTTGCGGATCTGTTTTAAGCGATACCCGGATACCGGTTCCGTCCATCGCCGTTTGCAGCAGGGCCATCCGGTGACATTCCCGCTGGCTAAGGAATCGCAGGTTTTCGTCCACCAGCATCCAGCGGCGGTCGTATTGGAGACCACGATCCGTTACCAGTGCTTCGGCTACCCGGATGCCGCCCAGGGATTTGATGGGATGGATATATAGGTCCTGGATCTGGATCATAATGAGGTTTTCATGCCCGCAAATTAAACCGAAACATACCTGAAGCTAATATGCATAGCGTGGATTACCGGCCTGCTTTATTCTTCCACAAAAAATATGACGTCATCCCCAGCACAATCGCCAGGGCGATGAATGCTACACCTGGATCAACGGTACCCGTCACGGCGATAATGGATACAATCGCCCCAATCAAATCAAACATCAGTCCGGCATAAGCCCATTCGCGTACGCGGGGGAAGCCTGGTACAAAGAGGGCGATGGCACCCAGTATCTTGGCCACACTCAGGAAGCGGATGAAGTAAATGGGATAGCCTAACTGGTCGTGGAGGAAGGCAACCGCTTCCGGCGAAGGCTTGAGGCCGCCTGAAGCCGAAAAGATCATGAGTGCGGCGAATAAAATAGTACTGATCCAGTATAATAAATTCAGGGTTTTGGGTTGCATGTCGTTCGTTACTTGATTTGTTCGGGAAAGATAGAATAAATTGAGGGGAACAACCATTGCGGTGACGTTCATGAAAAACGGAAAAGGTTTTGGATACTGACGCTGGAGGAGAGAAATATATTATTTTTATTCAATGGCCAACAAGGCAGATCACATTAGTCAATTCTTCTGTAACAGGCTTCTTGTATTGTTCTGCCTGTTAGTTTGTACGGTTGGTGCAACGGCTCAGCAGAAACCCGCTCAGGACACCACGAGGGCCGATAGCGCGGCCCTGGTGCAATATGAGATGGCCCAGAGTTACAGCCAGGGGAAAGTGGATTCCATGGTGCGGGTGAGGCTGGAGGCGGAATTGAAGGCCAGTGCAGCCAATACGGAAAAGAGCCGTGAACTGGAAGCGGAACTGCAAAGAATCCGTACCGCCGATTCCCTGAGACACAGGCAACAACAGGAGAAACTGGACCAGTTGCGCAGGGCTGGAATCCGCCATCCTGTGGTGCCATTTGGGGATACCCTCTTCTATGTACACCTTCGCCTGGGCTCAACGTCGCCGGAATTAAGGGCGGCCAACATCACCGAACGGATCCGGAAGGTATATGAAGACAACTTTTTCGCCCCGGATTCCCTGGTGGTCGTGTCTAATGAATGGGGACATGAAGTGGATTATAAGAATGGGGAGACCATCCTAACCATATCGCAGCTGGATGCACTGTGGTATAATAAGGAAACCGAAGTGCTGGCCGGCGAATACCGGGACCGCATCCGCCAGGCAGTGCTGGCTGAAAAGAAAGATAACAGCCTTGTCAACTGGTTGAAGCGGATCGGGCTGGTCTTGCTGATCCTGCTGGGTGCTTTCCTGTTGGTATATGGGATCAATAAAGGGTTTAACAGGTTGCAAGCACTATTGCAAAGGCGTAAGGCCCCTTTCTTCAAACACGGTGTGTACAAGGGGATACACTTGCTAACGCCGGAATACCAGATGATGGTGGCGAGCAAGCTCCTGCAATTGCTGCGGTATGCGGCCATCATCCTTGCACTCTACCTTTGCCTTCCACTCCTGTTTTACGTGTTTCCGGATACGCAGGATATCACCAATACCCTGCTGGGCTGGATCATATCGCCGGCCAAGGGTCTCTTACGCAGCCTCCTGCATTTCCTGCCGAACCTGTTTACCATCATCGTCATTTTCGTCTTCACCCGTTACCTCGTCGGTGCGCTGAAGCTGCTCTTCGATCAAGTGGATCAGGGGCAGGTAAAGCTTCCGGGCTTTCACCATGATTTCGCCCGGCCCACCTTCAACATTATCCGTTTTGTCCTCTATGCATTCATGCTGGTGGTCATATTTCCCTACCTGCCGGGTTCATCCTCACCCGCTTTCCAGGGCGTGTCCGTTTTCCTGGGGCTGCTTATTTCCCTGGGATCGACTTCGGCCATCAACAATATCATCGCAGGATTGGTGATCACCTACATGCGCCCGTTTAAAATCGGCGACAGGATAAAAATTGGGGATACAGTGGGAGATGTGGTTGAGAAAACCATGCTGGTCATCAAGGTCAGGACCGTTAAGAATGAGGAAATCACGGTTCCAAACTCCACCGTACTGTCCAGCAATACCGTGAATTACTCGGCGATGGCAAACGACCAGGGACTGATCATTTATACAACGGTTACCATCGGGTACGATGTGCCGTGGAGGCTGATGCACCAGGCCCTGATCCGGGCCGCGGAAAAAACGGAAGCCATTCTGAAAGACCCGGCTCCTTTTGTACTGCAAACCAGCCTGGATGATTTCTATGTATCCTACCAGTTGAATGCCTATACCCGCGCTGCCCGTGAACAACCGGCTGTATATTCTGCGCTGCACCAGAATATACAGGACAGTTGCAATGAAGCAGGAATAGAGATCATGTCCCCGCACTACCAAAACCTGCGGGACGGAAACAGGAGCACCATACCGGCGGATTATTTACCCAAACAATATGAGGCACCTCCGTTTTATGTACGGCAATCGGAACAAAGGAAAGCTGATCCTGGTGGAACCGTTGACCCGGATACAAAAATCTGATCGCAGGATATGAAACTGCAGCGTACCAGGCTATTTCAGGACCGTTTCGACAGGGACGAGGCTAAGTTTCCGGTTGTATCGCATCATCGCATCCAGCATGGCCGTGTGCCCTGAGCCGAAGATGACCAGGATCCTTTCTTCTTTTCCATTCATCCGTTTCAGGATGTTTTCATAAATCACCATATTCCTTCTCCACCATTCGCTGGTGAGGTAGGA
>JALOMP010000169.1 GCA_025455365.1 Chitinophagaceae bacterium
CACCGGGAAACCGGGTTTGCCGGGTTCCTGGATTACGACCAGCAGAATGTCAAGTACCGTAAGTTCCTTGGTGCGGTTACGTTGATACTTTGGTTGCTGTCATTTACCTGGAGCCTGAATTTCTATGATTCGATATATGAATGGGTTGCCGAATTCCTGAAAAAGGAAAGAACCCTCGGGGAGTTTGTGTTCACGTATGGGAGTATCCTGGTTTTTATCATCGTGATCTGGGTAACGATTGGTTTAGAAAAGCTGGTAAACCTGTTGCTCAAAACGGAGGAAAGCAACATACCCGGGCAGCGCAAGTCAAAAAGCGGATCCTGGATATTGTTTTCGAAACTTGGGATTTATATCGCGGGGTTTTTGATCGCGTTTGCGGCGGCTGGCCTGGGGATGGATAAACTGGCGATCGTGCTGGGGGCACTGTCCGTGGGTATCGGGTTCGGCTTGCAGAACATCGTCAACAACCTGGTGTCCGGCATCATCCTGGCCATCGAAAAACCCATGGAAATCGGGGACGTGATCGAACTGGGGCCACGCATGGGCACCGTCAAGGAAATCGGCTTCAGAAGCAGCCAGATCGCTACCTACGACGGGTCCGTTATCATCGTGCCCAATGGCGATTTCATTTCCCAGCAATTGATCAACTGGACGCATTCCAACAATAACTACCGACGGGTTGACCTGGTCATCGGGGCGCCCTATGGAAGCGACCTGGAAAAGGTAAAGAACATCATCGCTAAAATCATCGAAGAGCATGACGATGTTGCAAAATACCCCGCACCCGCTGTTTTTGTGCACCAGTTCGGGAGCAATTCGGTGGATTTCAGGGTCCTGTTCTGGACGTCTGAATTCGATAAATTTGTTGGCTTGAAAAGTGCCGTCTTACAGGCGATTTACCAGCGATTCGGGGAAGAAGGCATTGAGATTCCCTTCCCCCAACAGGACCTGCATATCCGGAGTATAGATCCCCGCGTGGCGGAGATTTTAAAAGACAAGACAGGCGACCGACCGAACGATCTTGGAAGTTAGATTTTAGAAGTTAGATTTTAGAAATGATGTTGCGAAATATACCAAGGTTTCATACTTCGTAGATATCACTTCTAAAATCTAACTTCCACGACCCGAATATCAGGCGACTTCTTCCAACAGCGCTGCTTTCAGCATGGGCGTGGTCATTTTATCCGCCGCCTTGTTTACAACCGGGATGCCTTTGAGTGTTTTTTCCGCTTCGATCATGTTTTGCAGTTCGAAACGGGCATCGCCGGGACCCAGAATCAGGATGGATTCGGGTTTCTCGAATTTCATGATTACGGATTTCAGGAAGGATTTAAAGTGATTGTTTTCGCGTTCCTGGTCGTTTTTCTGGTGGCTCAGGCTTTGGCCGAAAAGACCGGTTTTACTGCTGCCCTCTCCATGAAAGCGTTCCCGATCGCCCATATCAGACTGCATTTCTTCACTGAGGATATGTCCATCAGCATCTGTATGCATCAGGATGGCTTTGCGGTGGTCTACCCAAACGAGCCAGGGGAATTTTGTCTGCATCGTCTTTTTCATGTCCGGCTTTTTAACGTTTGAAAATTTTCACCCGCAATGTACACGCTGGTTATCAGCTATTCTATGATATAGGTCAGTGCAAAATCCAGCAAAAATTCCGGTTAAAAGGTTTCTGAATTCCGGATTAAGTTTCTTATCTTGTAGGTGTTCCGGTCCTTATCAAATCCGGCAACCAACCCTCTCTCTCTCTGAGCAAGCCTTGAAAGACAGTTTCAGTCCCTTCCTGTGGAAGCAACCATGCCCGACCCCATTGTTAACGTTTAAATTGTTGCTTATGCGCTTGCAAGACTCTCTGGAAAAGCATGAAGGAGCAAAACTTACCCTGATTGTGATTGCCCTTTATGTGGCCATCGTGGTAGTCACGTATCTCGCCTGGTAGGCCTGGCAGATACATGCTGTTGAAAGTTTCTTTTATTCGCCGCAGGCGGATAAGGAGGCTTTTTTTATGCTTCCAAGTCTTAGTTTTACACCGTGTATGCGATCGTAGATATTGAAACCACCGGCGGACACGCGGCGTCCCACGGGATTACGGAAATTGCGGTCATCCTGCACAATGGGGTGGAAGAGGAAGGCCGTTACCAGACCCTGGTGAATCCCGGGAAACCCTTGCCGAGATATATAACCGCGCTTACCGGCATTACGAATGATATGCTGCTGGATGCGCCCCGTTTCGACGAAATCGCCCCCCATATTTTTCACCTGCTGCAGGACCGTATTTTCGTTGCGCACAATGTCAATTTCGACTATTCTTTTATTCTCCACCACCTGCAGTCCTGCGGGTATGAACTGCACCTGCGAAAGCTTTGCACCGTGCGTATGAGCCGGAAGATCTTTCCCGGATACAAGAGCTACAGCCTCGGAAATCTCTGCCTTACGCTGGACATTCCGAATGCACAACGCCACCGGGCCATGGGCGATGCTATGGCCACGTCAAGACTTTTTTCCATGCTCCTCGCCAACGACAAGGCAGGGGTGGTGCCGCAGATGCTCCGTGCGGGTAGCAGGGAATCCTACCTCCCCCTGCACATGGACGCATCGTCCATCGAACAGCTTCCCTACACCCCGGGGGTGTATTATTTTCACGACAGGAAAGACAAGGTGATTTATGTAGGAAAGGCAGTGAACCTGCGCAAACGTGTTACCAGTCATTTTTCCAACAATGCGCCGTCCAGGCGAAAGCAGGAACTGATCCGGCAGGTGCACCGGATCAGCTATGAAGAAAGCGGTTCTGATTTCATGGCTTCGCTTATGGAAAGCCTGCAGATTCGCCTACGATGGCCTTCTTTCAATCACAGCCAGAAGCGTTTTGAAGCGCGATACGGCATTTATGCGTACCGCGACCAGCGGGACATTCTCCGGCTGACCATCGAGAAGAAAAGAAGGGGATACCCGCCCCTGTATGCTTTCAGCCTGCTCACGGAAGGCAGGGCCCTGTTGCGACGATTGGCAGAGAACCAGCAGCTATGCCTGCGTTTTTGCAGCCTGCAAACGACGGAAGGCCCTTGTGATGCCGTTGAAACCGGGCGATGTACGGGAATCTGCGAAGGCCGGGAAAAGCCGGATACATACAATGAAAGGGTCATGAAAGCCATTCAATCCCTTGACCGCGAGCTTCCCAGTTTTGCGATCCTTGAAAAAGGAAGGACAAGGGCCGAACAATGCGTGGCCCTGATGGACCAGGGAGCATTTTACGGATATGGGTTCCTGGACGCCGATGCGTCCTTACCTGGAAAAGAGATGCTGAAAGCCATGCTTACCCCCTGCGTGGATAACGATTTCATTCGATCACTGATGCTTCGCCAGGCCGGCCTTTACCCGGAAAAAATCCATGTGTTTCCTCCGTAGACGCCCGGGCATGTTGGTTTTCCACATCGGCGTTTTTATCTTTTTTGTTTAGGTTGAACGGGTTAGTTTCGCAGCCCTTTATCACCTCATTCCCTACCGGATATGGAAACCATACAGTCTTTCAGTGCACCGATTGCCGTCAAACTCAACATCAGGGTTAACCAGGCAGAGGCCGTTCTTCAGCTTTTGGAAGAAGGCGCAACCATCCCTTTTATCGCCCGTTACCGCAAGGACAGGACCGGTGCCCTGGATGAAGTGGCGATACAGCAGGTACAGGAACAATGGAATATGCTGAAAGCCCTCACGGAAAGAAGGCATGCGATCCTGAAGAGCATCACCGAGCAGGGAAAGATGACCGCCGAACTCGAAGGGAAAATCAATAACGCTGAAACCCTTGCGGCCCTGGAAGACATCTACCTGCCGTATAAGCCAAAAAGGAAAACAAAGGCTTCCGTAGCCAGGGAAGCCGGACTGGAGCCCCTGGCGACCTTGCTGCTGGAGCAAAAGCCAGGCTTGGTTCCGGAATCAGAAGCATCTCAGTTCCTGAATGATACGATATTGACGGAAGCGGATGCACTGCAGGGCGCAAGAGATATCATCGCTGAAAAAATCAGCGAAGACGCCGATACGCGGGCGGTCATTCGGAAGCTATTTGAAGAAAAAGCTACGGTACAAAGCAAGCTCGTACCCGGTAAGGAAACGGATGCTGCCAAGTATCGCGACTATTTTGATTTTACCGAACCCGTCCATAAAATCCCTTCGCACAGGACCCTCGCGGTGCTGCGTGGATTCCTGGAAGGGTTTCTCCGCCTGGGTATCGCGCCGGTGGAAGAGGATGCCCTTGAGCTGCTTCAGCGCCGCTGGGTGAAGGGTTCTTCCCCTTCGGCACCGCAGTTGGTTATGGCGATTCGGGACAGTTATAAACGACTGCTGCAACCAGCCCTTGAAACGGAGATGCGCACCATGCTCAAGCAAAAGGCCGATGAAGAAGCCATCCATGTTTTCGCGGAAAATCTCAGGCAGCTATTGCTGGGCAGCCCATTGGGCATGAAACGAATACTGGCCCTGGATCCCGGCTACCGGACCGGCTGCAAGGTGGTTTGCCTGGATGAGAAAGGCGATCTGCTGAAAACGGGGCTGATCTTTATCCATGAAAAAGGGAAGCTGGATGATGCCAGCCGGACAGTCAGACGCATGGTGGAAGACTATGGACTGCAGGCCGTGGCCGTGGGCGATGGAACAGCCGGCAGGGAAACGGAGCAGTTTATGAAGGGACTCGGGCTGGGACTGCCCGTCTTCCTGGTGAATGAAGATGGCGCATCGGTGTACAGTGCCAGCGAAATAGCCCGTGAAGAGTTCCCGGAAGAGGATATCACCGTCCGCGGCGCTGTCAGCATCGGTCGTAGGCTGATGGACCCGCTGGCAGAACTGGTGAAGATCGATCCCAAGAGCATCGGTGTGGGTCAGTACCAGCATGACGTAAACCAGTTCCGCCTGAAGGAACGACTCGACCAGACCGTTGTCAGTTGTGTAAACCAGGTGGGTGTCAACCTCAATACCGCGAGCAAGCATTTACTCTCTTACGTCAGCGGCATCAATGCATCGATCGCGGATAATATCGTAAAATACCGGAAAGAGATCGGCGCATTCAGCAACCGAAACCAGTTAAAGAAAGTGCCCCGGCTGGGCGATAAGGCTTTTGAACAGTCTGCCGGATTCCTGCGTATCAAAGACGGCAGCCATCCCCTGGATGCCAGCGCGGTGCACCCGGAATCCTATGAAACCGTCGCGCGCATGGCATCCGACCTCAAGGTGGAGATGAAGGACCTGGTGGGTAACGCTTCGCTGGTAGCCCGGATCAGTCCGCAACAATATGTGAGCGAAACCATCGGCCTGCACACGCTCCAGGATATCCTGCATGAATTGCGGAAGCCCGGACTGGACCCCCGTGCGGAAGCCACTTCTTTCCAGTTTGCAGATATTTTTTCCATTGATGATGTGAAGGAAGGGATGATCGTACCGGGCGTTGTCACCAACCTTACCCGTTTCGGTGCTTTTGTGGATATCGGCGTCAAACAGGACGGGCTGGTGCATGTTTCAGAAATCGCGCATCACTATATCGCAGATCCTTCGGAGAAACTTAAACTCAACCAGCCGGTAACGGTAAAAGTGATGGAAGTGGACAAAGCCCGCAAGCGTATTTCACTTTCGATCAAACAGGCAACCGCTCCTGAAAACGGGCGATCAGGGGAACGCATGGCGAAGAAGCCAAACCCACAGCGGAAACCGGAAATCGCGGATCTTCCCCTGGAGGACGCGTTGTCCGCTTTGAAAAACAGGTTCAGGAAATGAGGCAATCCCTCAGGTAATTCAGGTACACCCTTCTCGGTATCATTTTCGCGCCGAGACTTTCGAGGTGAGCCGTATGGACCTGGCAGTCGATCAGCACGACGCCTTTTTCCTGGAGTTCCCGGACCAGGTTGATAAACGCGAATTTGCTGGCATTGCTTTCCAGGGCAAACATACTTTCGCCGAAGAAGATCCTGCCCATTTGAACCCCGTACAGTCCTCCCACGAGCCGGTCATCCCGCCATGTTTCAGCGCTCAGGGCATAACCCATATGGTGGAGCTGCAGGTAAGCTTTCTGCATGCCCGTGGTAATCCAGGTGCCGTCCTGCCCGGGGCGATGGATGGTCTTACAATTGGCGATCACTTCGCCAAATGCCTTGTTTCGTGTATAGGTAAAGGTTTGTTTGCGCATGACGGCTTTCATGCTGTTGCTGATTTTCAGGGAAGCCGGGAGAAGTACAAAGCGGGGATCGGGGCTCCACCAGAGCGGCACATCGCCCTCAAACCAGGGGAAGATGCCGGCTCGATAGGCTTCCAGCAGACGCAACGGCGAAAGGTCACCCCCTATTGCCAGCAAACCGTCTGGTTCGGCCAGGGAAGGATCCGGGAAGATGATGTTTTCGTCCAATGGAAATATCGGCATCTGTAGTGCTCCTGGGGAGGTGTATTTGTGGCTGGTCAGGATGCGGACAGCACTTCGATGGTTGCTCCAATACCTCTTTCGGTAAT
>JALOMP010000170.1 GCA_025455365.1 Chitinophagaceae bacterium
AGATATGCTCAAAACCCAGGCTGTAGAACTCAGACGCCTCCAGCAACCGCTTGTTATTGTCCACTTTGTTCACCACGAGGAAAACGGGCTTGGTGGACCTGCGCAGGATATCCGCCATCGACTCATCGAGGTCTGTGATGCCGGTGGCCGCATCCACCATGAATACGATGGCGCTGGCTTCCTCTACAGCCACCATGACCTGCTGGCGGATCTCCTTCTCAAAAATTTCTGTACCCCCGGGTACAAATCCGCCGGTATCAATCACGTTGAAGATTTTTCCGTTCCACTCACTCATTCCATACTGGCGGTCCCTCGTTACGCCGGGTGTGTCTTCCACGATCGCTTTGCGCTCCTCCAGCAAACGGTTAAAAAAAGTACTCTTCCCTACATTAGGCCTTCCCACGATGGCTACGGTAAATCCCGGCATGTTTCAGTTTTAATTTTTTACTGGCTTTATTTCTGCTGGCTGTTAAGATAATCGAACAAAGCAACCACGTCTTCTTCTTTCTTCAGGTTCAGTTTACGTTGCTTTACATAGTTCACGGTTTCCTGTTTTGCGGGCAGGACAGACAGGACTTCATCCTGGTTTAGCTTTTTCAGCTTCTCCACCCGCTTGCCTACCCGGACAAAATAATCGAACCGGTCCGTAAAATAATACCGCTTGAGCGTTCCAAACATCGAATCCGCTTCACGCGGGTCGCGAATTGTCACTTTCAGGAGTCCAATGTTTCCGATGTTCAGTTCCTCTGCGTACTTCCGGTTCCTGTTATAGGCCATGAAGATCACGTCGTAATCGTTCCTGAAAATGACTTTGGGTTTTCCATCGCCCAGGGAATCCACAAAAACCACTTTTGCCACGGTGCCGTCATTGGCTGCAAGTTCATACCCTTTCTTATCCAGGAAATGGACTTCATGGGTGGCCAGGTTCAGTTTTACCGGGTTAATTCCCAAAGACTTCCCGTCTGGCTGGTAGAGTTCCGCCTTAAACCACTCAGGATTATAAAATGGCGACCCCTTGAATCTCTCGTAACGCACGCGGGCACTGGCGCCATTCATCCCATAGACGTTGATCTGGCCCTCCCGGGTGGAACCCACCGGCGTGTTTTCAATAAACACCTGCGTGCTCGCGCTGGACGCGTACAACATGAGTATGGCTGCAAGTTTATACTTCATGATCCTTTGCTTTCGGTTGACCCCGCCGGGACAAAATAATGTTACGAATATCCGTATTCACGCAAATGCAATTCATTGTCGCGCCATTTGGGCCGGACTTTCACAAAAAGTTCCAGGTACACCCGGTGACCAAGGAAGGCCTCAATCGACTGGCGGGCTTCTGTTCCAAGCTTTTTAATCATGCTTCCCTTTTCGCCCAGCAGGATGGCTTTTTGCGATTCCCGTTGCACTACGATATCCGCCTTGATCCGAACAATATGTGGCTGCTCCTTGAATTCCGTCACCATCACGGTGGCCTGGTATGGGATTTCCTGTTCAAAAAGTTCGTATATCTTTTCCCGGATCAGTTCCCCCGCAAAAAAGCGGGTAGGCAGATCAGTAAGGTCATCATCCGCGAAGAACGCATCGCCCTCTGGCAGGTAATGGATGATGCGTTGAATCAGGGCATCCAGTTGCAGTTTCTTGAGGGCCGAGATAGGCAGGACCTCCCTGCAATAGGACCGGCTTCCATAGAATTCCGCTGCTTTCCGGACGGTTTCCGCCGGGGCCAGGTCGGTTTTGTTCAAAACAACGATCGCCGGCACTTTCAGGCGAAGCGACTCAAATACGGGGCTCACCTCTTCCGGGTTATCCCGCACATCCACCAGCAAGAGCGCCAGGTCTGCATCTTCCAGGCTGCTTTTGACGGCACCCATCATTTTCTCATGAAGCTTGTATTCCGGGGTGATGATGCCCGGTGTATCTGAAAAAATGACCTGGTAATCCGGACCGTTCAGAAAGGCACGGATTCGGTGCCTCGTGGTCTGTGATTTATGGGATACAATCGCGAGTTTCTCCCCTACCATCGCGTTGAGGAGTGTACTTTTTCCCGCATTGGGCTTCCCGAATATGGCCACGAAACCTGATTTCATCAGGCAGCAAAGGTAAACTTTGGATTTTGTTTGGCGTGGAAGGCTTTTCTTTTTATATTTGCACCCCAGATCGCGAAGTAGAGCAGCGGTAGCTCGTCGGGCTCATAACCCGAAGGTCGGGAGTTCGATCCTCCCCTTCGCAACGCACCAGAAGCCATCTTACCCAGATGGCTTCTTTGTTTTATACCACCGCCGATTTTTCCAATGGCATCGCCCCCTTTCCCTTCTGCGCTTTATACGAGACGATCAGTACACGGTTGATGGATTAAAAACCAGCCACCAGGGCCAGCCCCGCGCATCCCTGGGACTCAAAAAAAAACAGGATTTCCGTTTTACAGAAATCCTGTTGCCCTGGAATACAGGTATTAAACCGGTTACTTCCCTTTCCGCGAAACCGAACTCGCACCGGAGGTCTTGATATCCCGGATCAGTCCTTCGCCCCGGTATTGGACATCACTCGATCCGCTGGCCCGGGCGCTGAGTTCCTTGTTCACCGTGATTTGTATATCCGAAGCACCTGAGGCTTCCACATTACAATAGTTCACCGTAAGCTCATAAGCCTTCACATCACTGGCACCGCTCACATCGATCGTTACCCGTTCTGCCTTCCCGCTGATTCTGGAGTCTGAACTGCCGCTCTGGTCGATCTTCAATTCATCCACGAGTATGGCGCCGTTGAAATCGCTGGCACCGGACATATAGATTTCCAGCGACGGAGATTTGATCACGCCGTTAACATACACATCAGAAGCACCGGAAGCCTTTAATTTCTGCAGGGTCCTGAAGGAAACATAGGCCTTCAGGTTCATACGATCCGGCCATCTCGTCATGCCTTTATTATCAAAGTAAATTTCAAGCCGGTTGCCGTTCACACGGGTGACGATGCGATCGCGGTATTTCGGCTCGCTGGCGCTGACCACAACCACTTCCTTATCGTCTGGCGAAAGGTAAAGGTCGATGCCGCCGGATACGGAAATCTCGCTGAAGCCGCCTACGCTGCGTTGCTGCGCGTACTTGTCGTTCACCACCACTTTCTCCTGGGACATTGCCAGGGCAACGGAAAGCATCATACAGAGGAAGAGGAATTGCTTTTTCATATTGTTGTCTTTACGCTTTTAACATCATAAGGAGGCTGCCTGGGGACTGTCTACCCGGCGGATCTTTCCGCTGCCGGATACATGCATATCCCGGATCAGGCCGTTGCCGCGGAAGCGGATATTGCCGGACCCACTGACACTGGCCGTTAATTCCTTGTTCACCGTAAACTCCGCATTCCCGGAACCGCTCATGGAAACATCACCATACTCCATTTCCAGGGTCTCCGAACGGAAATTACCGGAACCACTGCAACGCACATTGGCATGGGCGATCTTCCCCTGCAGTCTCACGTTGCCCGAACCACTTTGCACGATCTCCACTTTATCCGCTTCCAGTCGACCCTCTATATTCCCCGAACCCGCTGAGCTGAGTTCAAGATCCTCCGCTTTGAGGGTTCCCAGGATCCGGATACTGCCCGAGCCCGCGTTGCTGATGGCTTGGAATTCAGGGGCGGAAACATATGCCCGGAACTTACGTCCCATCGTATTCCAATTGCTTTTCCACCAGTTGTCTTCCCCGTCCTTGATATGGATGTGCAGGACGCCCCCGCGCGTTTCGGTGATGATTTTCGGGATGTCTTCCGCTTTGGCGGCGCTGATGGCAACCGCCATTTCCGCCGATTGGGTAACGATCAGTTCAATCGAACCCGAAACCTCCACCGAGTGGAATGCATCGACCGTTCTTTTTTCAACATTCGGATCATTGATCACCTTTCCTTCCTGTGCCTGGGTAAACATTACCAGGAAACTCAGCCATAAGGCCCAAATCCATGCTTTCATGCAGTTTATTTTCCAGTGGTACGCAACAGGACGCAAAAAGTTACAGAAACCGGGAAATTTGTATTTTTGAACTGCCGGCCGGTAAATCCGGCCATTCGAAACAGATTCCCGGGGTGCTTCCGCCGATAGCGGGGGCTGAGATCAAACCCGTAGAACCTGATCAGGGTAATGCCTGCGCAGGGAAGGTCAGCGCTTCCGCTTCTCCTTTCCTGTTTTTGTGAACCTTTCCAGCCCCCTCAACCGGGCCTGGATGCAAACAAAAACAGTATGTTAAAAAAATCCGCCTCTCTGGTGGCCCTTTCCGTCATCATGGCCGCCATCGCACCCGCCCAGGAAAATGAACGTGGCCGGGTGCAGGACACCGTCACTCCCAAAAGGGTCATCCTCGAACCCATTGAAATCCGGGCCGTAAGGGCGGGTGAAAAATCGCCCTTTACCCAGACAACCCTGGGAAAAGCCGCCCTTGGCAAGAACAACCTTGGCCAGGACATTCCCTTCCTGCTGAACCAGACGCCTTCCGTGGTTGTCCATTCAGACGCGGGCAACGGCGTGGGATACACCGGCATCCGCATCCGGGGCACCGATGCCACGCGGATCAATATCACCCTTAACGGGATCCCGTACAATGATGCGGAATCGCAGGGTGTGTTTTTTGTAAACCTGCCGGATTTCGCTTCCTCCGTCAACAGTATCCAGGTCCAGAGAGGTATTGGCACCAGCACTTCGGGCACGGGTGCCTTCGGGGCCTCGATCAATATGTCCACCAACGAAACCCGGACGGTGCCCTATGCGGAACTCAACAACAGCTACGGTTCGTTCAACAGCTGGAAAAATACGGTGAATGTAGGTACCGGGCTGATCGGGAACCATTTTACACTCGACGGCCGTCTGTCCCGGATCACCAGCGACGGATACATTGACCGGGCCAGCAGCGATCTGCGTTCATATTTCCTGTCCGTCGCCTGGATCACGGAAAAATCCACCCTTCGTGCCAATGTATTCTCCGGCAAAGAAAAAACCTACCAGGCCTGGTATGGTGTGGACGAAGCGACCCTAGAAACCAACCGCCGGTTCAACGCCGCAGGTACGGAAAAACCGGGCGAGCCCTACGACAATGAAACCGACAATTACCAGCAAACCCACTACCAGCTTTTTTATAACCGTACCCTCAACAGCCGGCTCAACCTCCAGTCCGCTTTCTTCTACACACGGGGACTCGGGTATTATGAGCAGTATAAAGCCGGCCAGTATTACATGGATTACGGACTCGCCTACCCGATGTACGGGGGCGATACGGTGTTCACAACAGACCTTATTCGCCAACTGTGGCTGGACAACCATTATTACGGCATGAACGCCTCGCTCCAGTATAAAGACGAACAAAAAGAAATCATCGCAGGTGGCGGCGGAAGCCGGTACCTGGGCGATCACTACGGAAAAGTCATCTGGGCGTCCAACGGCGGCGTGGAGAAAGATTACCGCTGGTATAACCAGGATGCGTTCAAAAATGAGATCTATGCGTTCGGCAAATGGCAACAGCAGTGGAAAAAAAAGACCACTTTTTTTGCGGATATCCAGTACCGCTATGTCCAGTATGACCTTAACGGATTCCGGAACAATCCCGGCCTCTTCGTGAGCAACCGCTGGAATTTCCTGAATCCCAAGGCGGGCGTACGGTACGCGTTGCGCAACGGTTTTGCCTACTTCTCCTGGGCCATGGCCAATAAGGAACCCAACCGCGATGATTTTGAAGCCGGCCAGGAAAACCAACCCCGGCCGGAACGCTTGCAGAACCTGGAACTGGGGATTGAAAAGAGAAAACCGGAATGGAGCTGGGGCGCCACCGTATATTACATGCGTTACCGGGACCAGCTCGTCCTCACCGGGAAAATCAATGACGTGGGCGCCTATGCAAGAACCAATATTCCCAACAGTTACAGGCTGGGACTGGAACTGCAGGGCGGATGGAAGCCTGTCAAATGGTTCAACGGCCAGGGAAACCTGACGCTGAGCCGGAACAGGATCCGGGACTATACCGCGTATACGGACGACTACGACGACGGGGGACAGAAAACAGAATTCTTCAGCAATACAGACATATCGTTCAGCCCGACTATAACAGGTGCTGCCACCCTCAGTTTCACGCCGCTGCGCCACCTGGAGATCGCCCTGTTGCCCAAATACGTGAGCAGGCAGTATCTCGACAATACCACCAGGAAAAGCCGCAGCCTGGACCCCTACTTCGTGCAGGACCTACGTGCGATCTGGACCATCCCCCAGCCCTGGATCCGGGAAACCACCCTGACCTTCCAGCTGAATAACATGTTCAACGCCAGGTATGAGCCAAATGGCTATACCTTCTCTTATATATACAATGGGGTTACGCAGGCCGCCAACTACTACTACCCCATGGCCGGGCTGAACTTCATGGTAGGGCTAAGCCTGAAAATGTAAAATGCCTGCCTTGCAAATGCACATGAACTGACCGTGAAACGATGCCCA